>JASEHP010000082.1 GCA_030018605.1 Thermodesulfovibrionales bacterium | reverse complement strand
GCTATATTGGTTCAAAATCTATGTAATACGGTGCCAAATCGTTTATAATTACCTAATTTTTATTGCAGGGCAATTGAATCACATCAAGGGCATGACAGCGGTTTTATGCCCGACAGTCAATTCGTATAAAAGACTTGTAACGGGATTTGAAGCGCCTGTGTATATTTCATGGGCAAGGACAAATAGGTCTTCACTTATCAGAGTTCCTCACTGGTTTGAGGATAAACCTAATTCGGCGCGAATTGAGCTAAGATGTCCTGACCCGGCATGTAACCCATATCTTGCATTTGCGGTGATGCTCGCAACAGGACTTGACGGGATTAGGAAGAATCTGAAATTATCAGAACCTGTTGAGGAGGATTTGTACAGATTTGATGAGGAAAAGCTTGCATCAAGGAATATAGAAACGCTGCCTTCATCTTTATATGAGGCAATAACTGAGATGAAAGGCAACAGGTTGCTTCAGGAGGTTCTTGGGAAACACCTTTACAAAAGGTATATTCACATAAAAACAAAAGAGTGGAATGAATTTAAAATGCAGGTAACAGAGTGGGAGCTTGAAAAATATCTGGATATTTAGCAGACAGTTCACCGTTCACGGTTCACTGTTCACGGCAAAAGATGTATTTCTGTGAACTGTCAACTGTGAACTTTTGAATATGATGATATTAAAAGGGTTCCTTATCTATCTTTCCGTGGAAAGAGGGCTGTCTCAAAACACGGTTGAGGCATATTCGAGAGACATCGGGTTGTTTCAAAAACTTCTGACTTCAAAAAACAAAGGGCTTGACTCCTTCTCAAAAGCCGATATCTTAGATTTCTTGAATGATGTGAAGGACAAAGGATATTCAACTACCAGTATTTGCAGGTTCATATCTTCCATACGAGGCATTTGCAGATATATGATAATAGAAAAGATCATTAAAGAAGACCCCTCGGAAAATCTTCAGACGCCCAAAAAGTGGGAAAGGCTTCCAAAGGCTCTAAGCCTTGAAGACGTCATATCTCTCCTTGACAGCAGGACAGGCAGCGCTACATTTTTAAGGGACACGGCAATGCTGGAGATTCTTTATTCTTCTGGCCTCCGTGTCAGCGAACTTGTTTCTCTTAAGCTCAACAATGTAAATCTTGAGGCGGGCTTCCTGAGAATTATGGGTAAGGGCTCAAAGGAAAGGCTTGTCCCGATAAACTCAAGGGCTCTGGATAAAATTAAAAAATATACAAAAGAACTCAGGCCTGTTATCTTAAAGAAAAAGCAGTCCGACTATCTCTTTGTCACAAACAGGGGCAGCGCAATGACAAGGCAGCGTTTCTGGCAGACAATTAAGAAATACGGGAAACAGATTGGCATCAACCTCTCGCCTCATACTCTGCGGCATTCCTTTGCAACACACCTGCTTGAAGGCGGGGCAGACTTACGCTCTGTTCAGAAGATGCTCGGCCATTCTGACATATCCACGACCCAGATATACACTAAGGTCTCAAGCGACAGGATAAAGAAGGTGTATGCCCGGCATCATCCAAGGGCGTAATCTCTTTATTAAAACTTTTTTTTGTGGTAAATTGTTCATAGCAATAAATCATGGGCTATAAACTGAAATTATTATGGAGGGAAAAGTGCCTGAGAAATTGAGTGTTGATGAGCTTTACAGATGCTGCAATCAGGACATATTTAAGTTCAAGACCACAGACGATCTGCCTCTTTTTGAGGAAACAATAGGGCAGGAGAGGGCATTAAGGGCGCTTGATTTTGGAATAGGCTTTAACGATAGAGGATTTAACATATTTATCCTCGGAGAAAGCGGAACAGGCAAGATGACCACAATCAGGTCCATACTCTCCAAGCAGGCAATAAATGAACCGGTTCCGTCTGACTGGTGTTATGTCTATAACTTCAAGGACGCCGATGCTCCGATAGCTGTGCCGCTTGAACCGGGCATGGCGGTAATTTTTCAGAAAGACATGGATGAGCTTATCAATGTGCTCAGGGTTGAGATACCGAAGGTCTTTGAGTCTAAAGAATATGAAAAGCAGAAAAACCTTATTCTTGAGGAATTTCAAAAGAAACAAAAAGACCTTTTCTCTCAGCTCGAAGATGAGGCGCACGCCAAAGGATTTTCTATAAGGAAAACCGTCAGCGGCTTGCTGATAGTTCCTATAAGAAAGACGGGAGAGCCGCTAAAGGAAGATGAGTTTGAAGCCCTTGATGAAAAAACCAGAAAAAAAGTAGAAGAACTTGGCAAAGTTCTTCAGGACAAGCTTGACGATGTTGTAAGGACATTGAGGGACGGAGAAAAACTCGTCAAAGACTTCCTCGCCAGGCTTGAGAGAGAGGCTGCGCTTTCTGCTGCCGGACATCTGATAGACGAGCTGAAGAATAAATACAGTAATCATGAAAGAATAACGGCGTATCTTGAAGGCGTTAAGGAAGACATACTCGCGCACCTCGATGATTTTAAAACACCAGAGGAACAAACACCGGCGCTGCCATTTATGAGGATGCCGAAAACCGAACCGACATTCACCAGATACATAGTTAATGTCCTTGTGAACAATAAAGAAAGCAATGGGGCGCCTTGCGTCTTTGAAAGCAACCCCACATACTTCAATCTCTTTGGAAGAATTGAGCATAAGATACAGTACGGGATTGCAATAACGGATTTCTCGATGATAAAAGCCGGCTCTCTGCACAGGGCAAACGGCGGCTATATAGTCATCAATGTCCTTGACCTTCTGAGGAATATATTCGCCTATGATGCATTGAAACGCGCCTTAAGGAATAAGGAAGTAAAAATAGAAGACGTATGGGAACAGTACAGGCTGGTATCCACAACAACCCTCAAGCCTGAGGCAATTCCTTTTAACGTTAAAGTCATACTTGTCGGCAATCCATATCTTTATTATCTGCTTTACAGCCTTGATGAAGAATACAGGGAGTTGTTTAAAGTAAAAGCTGATTTTGACAGCAGGATGGACAGAATAGATGAAAACATACACAAATACGCGTCTTTTGTTGCGGCAAAATGCAAGGAGGAAAATCTACTGCCTTTTGACAGGGCAGGCATTGCAAAGGTTGTTGAATACGGCTCAAGACTCGCGGAACATCAGGAAAAACTATCATCAAAGTTCAGCGAGATAAATGATGTTATCGTTGAGTCAAACTATTGGGCATTGAAAGCAAAAAGCAAGACGGTTACAAATGATCATGTAGAAAAAGCAATAAACGAAAAAGTATACAGAAACAACAGAATAGAAGAGCGGATGCGTGAAATGATCGCAGAGGGTACTCTGATAGTTGACACTTCTGGAGAAAAAGCAGGACAGGTTAACGGTATTGCCGTCCTTGATCTCGGGGATTACAGTTTCGGCAAACCGTCAAGGATAACTGCTGCGGCATATACAGGAAAAGCAGGAGTTGTGAATATAGAAAGAGAAACAAAGATGAGCGGCAAGATACATGAAAAGGCAATACTCATAATAACGAACTATCTGGGCAGCAGGTATGCCTCAAAAAAACCCATAAGTCTTTCAGCCTCCATAACGTTTGAACAACTCTATGACATGGTGGAGGGCGACAGCGCTTCATGCGCAGAACTGTATGTTCTCTTAAGCAGTATTGCTCATGTTCCGCTAAAACAAAGCATTGCCGTCACAGGCTCTATGGACCAGAACGGTGATGTCCAGCCAATAGGCGGTGTAAATGAAAAAGTAGAGGGATTTTTTGATCTATGTAAATTAAGGGGGCTTGATGGAAGCCACGGCGTCATAATACCAAAGCGGAATGTTAAGCACCTGATGGTAAAAAAAGATGTGATTGATGCTGTTAAAGCGGGCAAATTCGCAATATACCCCATAAACAGAGTTGAGGAAGGGCTTGAGATACTCACAGGGATTCCTGCAGGCGAGTTAAGAGAAGATGGAACATATCCGGAAGGCACTGTCAATTACCTTGTTGCAAAACGCCTTACGGAAATTTCTGAGGCGTTGAAAGAAAAGAAGGACAAAGACGAAGAAGACAAAGAGAAGGGCAAAAAAGAAAACAACACATGAAACGGCTGGCATGGTTTCTTGAGGCTTGTCTTTATGTTGCGCTGTCCGTGCCTTTGGCAGTGTTCCCGCTTAAGTTCGGAGAATTTCTCGGCATTCTGCTTTTTTATCTCTGGAGGAGCAGAAGAAATATCGCAATAGAAAACCTCCGGAAGTCAATATCATCTCATGCAATTAGCGTTTCAGAAACACCTGAAAAAATAATCAGAGATAATTTCAGAAATTTAGGACGGTCTTTCGTTGAAATAGTCAAAATATATTACGGCGCAGGCAGAAAGATAATAGAGTCTGTGGAGATTGAGGGAGCGGAAAATGTCTATAAGGCTAAATCAGAGGGCAGGGGGATATTGTTTATAACAGCACATTGCGGAAACTGGGAGTTGATGGTTGCTGCATCTGCAAAGCTTCTGCCTTCTTCCGGAATTGCGAGAAAGATAAAGAACCCTTATATAAACAAATTTATAGAAAGGGTGCGGCAGAGATACGGCACCAGAGTTATCTATAAAAAAGGGGCGCTGAAGGCAGTTATGAAAGTATTAAAAAATAATGAATCTGTCGGCATTCTCATGGATCAGGCTGTGCTTTCAGATGAGGGATATGTGATAGATTTTCTCGAAAGGGGGGCGTGGACAACAAAGATGCCAGCGCTCATAGCAAGAAAAACAGGGGCAACGGTTTTACCTGCATTTATTCACAGAACACAAAAAGGACATAAGCTAAAAATATATCCGGCAGTAGAATTATCCGATGCCGGCGATAAGGAAACCGCAGTCATTGAAGACACCAAAAAATTTTCAGGTTTTATTGAGGAATATATCAAAGAGCATCCTTCTGAATGGCTGTGGATGCACAGAAGGTGGAAGAGGGTTAAATCCTGACCAGTTTTTTTCCTGCTTCATATGCGTCTTTAAGCGCAGTGGGATGCTTAAGTATTGCGCCTTTTGCGTCAACGCCGAGAACGCTCAATGTCTTATGTTCAGGCACGCTGATAGTCCTGAAAAATGCCTTTGCGGTCGCCTCAGAACACTTAATCCCATCCTCTTTCTCCATGCCTCCTACAAGCAATAAGAGGCCATGCCTTCCGTATTTGCCTTCGGGAATAGGCTTTTTCAACAGGTATTTTTCGCACCAGAACGCCTGACACCTGTCAATCATTACCTTTGCCTGCGCGCTGAGCCCGGAGAAAAAAACCGGCGATGCAAGTATGATTCTGTCCGCAGTTCTTATTGCATTGTAAACTTGAGACATTTCATCTTCAACAATACATTTACCCGTTTCGTCGCATCCTCCACAGTCCTGGCATGGAGAGATCCTCATGAGATTGAGGTTAAGGACATCCACGCTGCCCTGAGAGCCGGAAGCCTTGATTCCTCTTATTGTTTCTTTAAGAAGAAACTCTGTATTGCCGTCCTTTCTCGGACTTCCAAGGAATGCAATAACCTTCATAGTATTGCCGGTTACTCCTCTCTCCTCAGCGAGTCGCCCGAGGCGACGGTAACGGTTATTGCCTGAACCGGACAGATGTCGGCAGCTTCCTGGCAGTTGCAGGTATTGCACTTGTCAAGTCCTATCACCCATACCTTATCATCTCTAAGCTGAAAGACTTCAGGACAGACCTCTGCACACGCGCCGCAGCCTACACATGTATCCCAGTCAACAACAGGTTTTAACATAACAACACCTCCTATATAAATATTTTGTTTGTTTTAATTATAGACAAGACTTGCCGGCAACTCAAACAGAGAAGGATTTATATTAAAGCCATTCAACTCTGTCTCTTCCGCTGCTTTTTGCTTTATACAGTCTCTTGTCCGCTCTCTTTATAATATCGTCTATAGAGTTATCCACGTCTGTCATGCGTGCAATGCCTGAACTAATCGTAATATGAATATGCAAAGGCATGTCTGTCGCTAAAAATATATCTGCTTTTACATTTTCCCTTATTCTTTCAGCAAGACTCTTTGTGTTATCAAAATCAGCGTCCGGCAGCACAATCAAAAACTCTTCCCCCCCATAACGGCCCAGTATGTCGTAAATTCGGATGACATTCTTTATGCGGATAGAAGTTTCTCTCAATACCTCATCTCCGACAAGATGCCCGAACTCATCGTTTATGGATTTGAACTTGTCCACATCAATCATTATGCATCCCAGATTTTTCTTAAGCCTTCTTGCTCTTTCGAATTCCTCATTAAACCTTGACATTATGTGTCTTCTGTTAAATATTCCTGTCAGCCCGTCTGTAACAGCCAAGTATTCAAATCGCTGCTGAATTTCCGAAGTCTTCTTTATTAACCGCGCTGTAAAGAGAAAGATAAGCCCTAAAAGGAATGATGTGGACAGCAAACCGAAAATGATTGTATAGATATTGTTGATTCCTAACTTACTGCGGATATTCTCAATATCAAAAGTTATACTAATGCCGCCTCTTACATCGCCTAATTTATACCCCTGATTTGAATGGCACTGAAGGCATTCTTTTTCTGTGTAAAGCGGAGCCATATATCTGAAATATGTTATGCCATCCTTATTTTCGGTATAGGAAGTCTCTTTTGTCCCCTTTTCAAATAATGACAATGCCCTTGCCTCAAAATCATCGGGCTTATTTGCAGGGTTAAGGAGATTCAGGCTTGTTAAATGGAATTTAAACAGCCCTTCCTTTTCAGCATACTCGGAAATCTCGCGGGTCATCTGGGCCGGGTTTCTTCTGATAAATACTTTGCCGTCAATGGTTTTGATTTCCGCCTTATCAAGGTAGTGATTAGGCTTATCTCCTTTCTTCTTTTCAACATATACGCCGCCATGATTGGCATTCCACTTTCTTGCCCAAATTATACTGTTAAATAATGTCCGCGCCTGTATTATATTTTCTTCATCTATTAATTGCCTCGTTCTTATGGTTGTAATAAAAAAAATCCCTGACAGGACTGCAATAATCGTCAGGCTTATGGAGACCATAAATGTTTTATAGATTTTCGTTTCTCTGGCTAAGGGCATCTTATTGATATTTTACATGATATGCAGCATGAGTTACACAAAAAACTGCAGCAGGTAGTGTCAATCATTTTGTGTAAATTCCTTTAAGAGCTTCTTTCCCCATTGTTC
>JASEHP010000081.1 GCA_030018605.1 Thermodesulfovibrionales bacterium | reverse complement strand
TTGACTATCTCATCAAAAAAGGAGGTATGTCGCATTTGTATGGAACTTATACAACGATTTGACAGAAACAAAAATTATCGTTATCCTATAAAGGATACAATAGGCACACACCGATGAAATTTTTTGAATGGAATAATGAGAAGAACGAGAAGCTTAAGAAAATTCGGGGCGTGTCCTTTGAGCAGGTTGGACTGGCAATCGCATCAGGGGATTTGGTTGACAGGGTAAAACATCCGAATCCGGCAAAATATCCGAACCAGAAAGTTTTTCTGGTGAAGATTGAGGATTATATTTATTCAGTGCCGTATGTTGAGGATGGCGAAAAAATATTTTTTAAAACAATAATACCCAACAAGAAGGCAACAAAGAGGCATTTAGGAGGCAAAAGATGAAAAAGGAAGTATTTCTGGATAAAGAAGAGAAGAAACTGGCAAAATCACTTGAAAACGAAGAATGGGTTTCCGACCTCACTAAAAAAGAAAAAAAGCAGTATGAGGAATATGCCCGCTATAGCCTGAACAAACAAAAGCGTATCAATATTCGGATGACCGAAAGGGATTTAAAGAAAATTCGGGCTAAGGCAATTGAAGAAGGCATACCATATCAATCCCTCATCTCAATGTTGATACATAAATACAATGAGGGGAAGCTGTCTATTAGTCGATAGGCAGATTGACAAAACACTTGCTTATTGCCTGCCGCACAGTTCCGACTTGGACAGCGTGTTATAATATTTTATGCCGATTTATGAGTATAAATGCACAAAATGCGAAGAGGATTTTGAAAAGCTTGTGTTCGGAAGCCAGCAGGTCGCATGCCCGAAATGCAATTCCTCAGAGATAAAAAAGAAGATGTCCGTATTCGGAATGAGCGGAGTTGAAAAGCCGTTCGCAGGCTCATCATCCGCAAGCTGTTCATCCTGCGCCAAATCAACCTGCACAAGCTGTCACTAAGATTTTTTATTCAGGCTGTTTGAACGGGTTTGCCCTGAGAACGCGGCTTAGCTTCAAGGGGCTTCCTTCAAATATGAACAGCGCAGTGCCGCGCTCCTCTATTGTTTCTCCGCTTACAATCCATTTCCCGCTCCATGCGATTTTCATGGATACTGCGGCTTTGTCCATCTCAACCCATTTGGGAGAAAATGTAAGCTCTGCCTTGTCAAAGCTCTTTATTGCGCCGAGAAGCTCTCTGTAGCCTTCCTTTGTTGTATTTTTTTCCATTGCCGCGAGGTCTCTTTTCAGGTAGGCTTCTTTTATTTCCTCTGCTAAGGCAATTGCCTCCTGAGCTGTCTTTGATTCTTCTGTAACTTTTTTAACCTCTTTTTTCCCGCAGGATAAAAGGGCAAATGAAACAATTAACAATAAGATTAGCGGTTTTTTCATATTGCCTCCGGGCATTCTCACGGCCTTTTAAAACTGATTGATTTTTCTATTGTCTTTTTAATTCTGTTTCTTAATTCCTCATCATTTATCGGGGATACAGTTTTTTCTATATAAGAACGGTCGTCTGCTGTGATTGGTTTGTGGAGGATTTCCTCCCCCTTTTTTTCTTTTTCCCATGACATGACCCTTCCCAGCCTGAAACGGACTGCTTTTACTCCAAAGCCCCGGAGTTTATCAGTCATTTTATCTTTATAGAAACTGAGCTGCTGCATCCATATGGGTGAATCTACATTAATAAGAAGTTCTCCCTCCTTCAGCATTGCCGGGAACATGTGAAGAGAAACAGGTTTTTCAAAAATGCCCGGCCACCCTGCCTTTATGCGCCCCAGCTTTACTGCGTCTTCTAATTTAAGATTCTTAATCAGGGGAGCAAGCAGAGAATCAGCCCTTTTCACTAAACAGCCTTTTTGACTTTACCGGAGCGCAGGCACCTTGTGCAGACGTATTCTCTCTTTGTGCCGTGAGATGTCGCTATCTTTGCCCTCTGCAGATTCGGGAGCACCTGCCGCTTTGTTTTATTGTTTGCATGGCTTACATTATTGCCTATTGTCCTTGTCTTTCCACATACAAAACAGCTTGCCAATGTTTTTCCTCCTTTCGTGAATCGTTGCTGAACCCCGTTAGAAACATTGTGCGGGGCGTTACATGTTGTTATCCCGTTTTCTTGCTAACGGGGTGAAATTGCTTTAAAAAGGTTTTTTATGATAACATTTTAAAACCAATGTTACAAGCCTGTCATCAAGGGGCTTAGTCCAGGGGAAAGAGGCAAATAAGATATATGTCCAAATTAAGAATCCACGAACTTGCCAAAAAACTTGGCGTTGATAATAAAGAAATATTAAAAGCGCTGTCAGACCTTGGAGTTAAAGGCAAGACCCATTCCTCAACAATAGAAGCCGAAGCCGCTGAAAAAGTAGAAAAACTGCTGAAGAAAAAACCGGCGCCTGCAATTAAACCTAAAAAGACAGTTGCAAAGCCCGAGAAAAAGAAACCGGCCGAGGAAAAGAAAACCGAGGAGAAAAAACCGAAACCGGCAAGGGCAGCGCGGCCAGCAAAGAAACCTGCTGGGACCGGATTAGAGGCCAAAGCTAAACCTGTTGCAGAGGTTAAACCTTCTGTCCAGCCGGCAGTCCAGCCGGAAAAGGTTAAAGAGCCTGTAAAGACGATAGCAGAAAAAATCCAGCCTCGGGAAATAAAAGCAGCAGAGGAAAAACCGCTGCCGGTTGAGGAAATCCTACCTGCAGAGACTGCTGTGCCGCTGCCAGAGGAAGAGGTTGTGCAAAAAGTCCCTGACAGATTCAAGAAAGAGCTGGAAACTGAAAAAGAAGAAAAATTCAAGGCAAAACCCCAGATGCAGAGGGCTTTTCAGGCGATAAGGAAAATAGAGACGAAGAAATGGCATGACACTAAACAGTTTAAAAGGACCGGCAAAGACAGATTCGCTCAGAGAGAAGAACAAAGACCGCAGTTACAGGCTGTCATAGCGCGGAAAAAGACATTAAAGCTGCGCGAAGGAATGACAGTAAAAGAATTTGCAGAACTCATAAGCATAAAACTATCCGATGTCATGAAAAAATTTATGGAACTGGGGCATATGACTACAATAAATCAGCCTGTGGACACAGACGCTGCCATGCTCATCGCAGAAAGCTTCGGGATAAAACTTGAAGTAGCGCCTGTAGAAGAAGAATTGATTGTAGAAGAGGAAACAGAGGATTTATCAAAGCTTGCCTTAAGGCCGCCTGTAGTAACGATAATGGGTCATGTTGACCATGGCAAAACCTCTTTGCTTGATGCAATAAGAGAGACAAGGGTTACAGAGACAGAGGCAGGCGGGATAACACAGCATATCGGAGCATATAAGGTTAAGCTTAAAGGCAGGGATATCGTATTCCTCGATACGCCTGGACATGAAGCCTTCACTGCCTTGCGGGCAAGAGGCGCAAAGGTGACGGATGTGGTTGTGCTTGTTGTTGCCGCAGATGACGGAGTAATGCCTCAGACCGTTGAGGCGATAGACCATGCAAAGGCTGCAAACGTGCCGATGATCGTTGCCATAAATAAAATAGATAAACCCGAAGCAAACCCCCAGAAAGTTAAGACCGAACTTGCAGAGCGCGGAATACTATCAGAAGAATGGGGAGGACAGAACATATTTGTTGAGGTATCTGCCAAGAAGTGCATCGGCATAGAACAGCTTCTTGAGATGATACTGCTTCAGGCAGAGGTAATGGAACTCAAGGCAAATTCCGACAAATTGGCAAAAGGGACAATCATAGAAGCAAAGCTTGATAAAGGAAGAGGCCCTGTTGCAACTGTGCTTGTACAGGCAGGCACGCTTAATATTGGAGATAATTTTCTTTCGGGCACAAGCGTGGGGAGAGTAAGGGCTTTAATAGATGACACAGGGAAACGCATTCAAACAGCAGGACCTTCAACGCCCGTTGAGGTCATAGGTTTTCCGGAAGTGCCTACAGCAGGAGATGTATTCAGCGCAGTTGCTGATGAAAAGCGCGCAAGGCAGGTTGCGTTTACGCGGCTGCAGAAGGAAAGACTGGCGGAAATGGCAAAGAGGAGAAAGCTTACGCTTGACGACCTCTATGCAAAGATAAAAGAAGGAGAAGTAAGAGAGCTTAATATCATAATAAAAGGCGATGTTCAGGGCTCTGTGGAAGCCACGCGTGATGCTCTGGAGCGTATTATTCATCCGCAGGTTAAGGTTAGGGTCATACATACAGCAGTGGGCGGGATTAACGAATCGGATGTTATGCTGGCTGCGGCATCAAATGCCATTATAATAGGCTTCAATGTAAGGCCTGAAACAAAGGCGTCTCATACAGCGGAAAAGGAAGGCGTTGACATAAGGCTTTACAACATAATCTATGAAGCCATAGAAGATGTGAAAAAGGCGCTTGAAGGACTGCTTGCGCCAACCCTTAAGGAAAAGATTCTCGGAAGGGCAGAGGTAAGGCAGACATTCCAGGTATCAAGAATCGGGACCATAGCAGGATGTTATGTTATTGACGGCATTGTCAGCCGCGCAAGCGACGGGATCAGGATTATCAGAGACAATATTGTTGTTTACGAAGGCAAGCTTTCATCCTTAAAAAGGTTCAAGGATGACGTGAGGGAAGTGCAGACAGGATATGAATGCGGTATTACGATAGAGAATTACAATGACATGAAAGTTGGCGACATAATGGAAAATTATATCATTGAGAAGATAGCAGGGAAACTTTAGCGTTGTGCGTCATAGCGTTATTGCGTTTTAGAGTTAGAAATCATAACGCGCTATAACGCTAAACGCCTTACGCAATAACACAGTTATGCTTCCATACAAACGTTCACAGAGAGTCAGCGACCTTATCAGAGAAGAAATCGCTGATATCGTAATGAATAAAGTGAAAGACCCCAGGCTGGGTTTTGTAACCGTTACCGGCGCAAAGATAACAGAGGACCTGAAGATAGCCACGATCTATATAAGCGTCCTCAAGGAAGAAGAAAAAGAGACGGCGCTGGAGATAATTAATTCAGCAAAAGGTTTTATCCGCGCTGAGCTGGCAAAAAGGCTAAGGATGAAGTTTATCCCCTCGCTGACATTCAGAATAGACGAATCTCTTGAATACGGCAGCAGGATTGAAAAACTGCTGAAAGAGATAAAAAAGGAGCGCTAAGCAGGCAAGATGTCAGACGCTAATGAATTAATCCCTCCGAAAGAACTGCTCAGATTTTTTAAGGAAGAAAATGATTTTATAATCGCAACCCATGTAAGCCCTGACGGCGACGCCCTCGGCTCTTCTCTTGCACTCTCAATGGCGCTTGAATCCCTTGGTAAAAAAACAATAGTCTATGACAAAGATCCGGTGCCTGAATTTTACAAATTTCTGCCAGGCAGTGAAAGATTTACGGATTCACTTTCAAATTTCATTAATCCCCCCCTTTTAGCAAAGGAGGGTAAGGGGGGATTTGGGAATTTAATTCTCCTTGACTGCAATGATGCTGAGCGCGCAGGGATAGAAAAGCTGCAATTTACTTCTTCGGCAGTCATAGACCATCATGAAACAGTTAGGGACTTTGGCGATATAAAGTGGATAGATCCGAAGTCGCCTGCAACCGGACTGATGATTTTCTATTTAATAAAGGAATTAGGCGTAACTGTGACAAAAGAAATTGCTGTAAACCTTTACGCTGCTATTGCCATTGATACAGGCACTTTCAGGTACAGCAATACAACACCGGAGGTTTTGCATGTATCGGCAGAACTGATCCAGGCCGGAGCAGACCCGTCATATATCGCTGAAAACCTGTATGAGACATGGACGGACAGCAGGTTCAGGCTTCTCCTTAAGGTTCTTAATACGCTGGAGATATACAATGATATTGCAATCACTCATGTTACGCTTGAGATGTTCAGGGAAACAGGCGCAGCAATTGCAGATACGGAAACTTTTCCGGGATTTCCAAGGAAGCTGAGGTCAATAAAAATTTCCGCACTCTTCAGGGAGATAGAAAATAACCACTACAAGATAAGCCTCCGCTCAAAAGGAAGGGATGTAAATGTTGCGAAAATAGCCGAGATGTTTGGCGGAGGCGGGCACAGGAATGCTGCCGGATATAAGATCCGCGCGGACATTAAGGCGGCAAAAGAGGCGCTTTTGAAGGCCGTAAAAGAGTAATTTATCGCTAAACACCCTTTCGCTTTTTGCAGAGATTTTTCTGTCATTCTAAGGCTCATTCTGCTACATCAGCAAAATCGGCACCGGTTTACACTGATTTTATATATTGTTTTGCCCTGAGTCTTATCGTAAAATATTTTTATGAAGATAGAATTGTTAAGGGATATAGGCAGGCAGCTTATTAGAGAGATTCCTCTCCTGAAACAAAAACCTCTTATGCAGATAGCCCTCGGAACCGGCGCTTCGGGAGATAAGACATTTCCTATTGATAAAAAAGCGGAGGAGATTATCATCTCAAAGCTTGAAGCATCAGGAGAGCCTTTAACCATTGTCTCAGAGGAAGCAGGCATCCGCGATATAAAAGGCGGCGGCAGGAAAGTATTGATAGACCCTATTGACGGAAGCAAGAATGCAATAGCAGGAATCCCGTTTTATTGCGCATCAATTGCAGTTGCTGACGGAGATACAATCGGTAAAATTGAAACAGCCTATGTTATAAATCTTGTAAACGGAGATGAATTCTGGGCGGAAAAAGATAAGGGCGCTTTCTTAAATAATGAAAAGATCTCAACGCAGAAAGATAAAGAGATGTATCTTATCGCTTATGAGGCGCAGACCCCGGGTAAAGACATAAAGGAGATAATGCCGCTGCTTTCAAAATCAAGAAAAACCAGATGTCTCGGCGCAACAGCGCTCGACCTTGCGTATCTTGCCTGCGGTTCAATCAGCGTATTTGTGAACCCTTCTCTTTCAAGGAGCTTTGATTTCGGAGGAGGCTGGCTGCTTGTTAAAGAGGCAGGCGGCATATTTACAGATGTCAAAGGCAATTCTATCGAGGTAGCGGAGATCAGCCTTAAAAAAAATACATCTCTGCTTGCGTCAGGAAATGAAGAACTGCATGAGGAGGCGCTGAGGTTATTAACGCAATGAAATATTCATACCGAAATCTGCTGATAGACAGGATTGGCTTTCGCTTCCCAAGATATTTTTCTGTCGTTCTAAGGCTCATTCCGCTACAGCCGCAAAACTCACCCTTCGGGTTCAGACAGT
>JASEHP010000080.1 GCA_030018605.1 Thermodesulfovibrionales bacterium | reverse complement strand
TTTTCATGATTCAACAGAAGAAGCTTCGGTTACCATGTTAAATGATTTGACACGATCTCAACTAACCCCTTGTATATCGTGTCATTGATTGTGAAAGGGTGCCTCTTGTTATTCGTCGAACGTTTTCGGCAAATCTGTTGATTGAGAGAACCAGAACGAGAAAGGAAGATGAGCGGCAACTTAATCCTGAAATATTGCCGATGATGAAGAAGTGGTGTCAGAAGAGATTTTCTGAAGAGTTTGTTTTTATTAATCTGCGAACTAAGACTCAATATATGCTAAAATGAAGAATGAAGTTTCATGAGATACACGAGGAATGCGGAGTCTTCGGTGTTTATGGACATTCCGAGGCATCAAACCTTGCATATCTCGGCTTATACGCGCTACAGCACAGGGGGCAGGAAGGCGCAGGCATATGCTCATCTGACGGCAGGCATCTTCACCTTGATAAATCAATGGGGCTTGTTGCCGACATCTTCAGCGAAAAACGCCTGAAAAAACTTCCAGGCCATATCGCAATAGGCCATAACCGTTATTCAACAGCAGGAAGCAGTGTTCTTAAAAACGTCCAGCCGATACTGGCAAATTTTGCGTTGGGGCCATTGGCCATAGCCCACAATGGCAATCTTGTGAATGCCGGAGAGATAAGAGAAGAGCTTGAAAAAGAAGGCGCAATATTCCAGTCAACATCCGACAGCGAAGTTATAGTGCATCTCATAGCGCATTCAAAGACCGGAGACTTTTACGAAAGGGTAATTGAGGCGTTAAGACAGGTCAGCGGCGCATTCAGCCTTCTGATACTGAGGGAAAAAGAACTCATTGCTGTGAGAGACCCGTATGGTGTAAGGCCCCTGAGCCTCGGGCAGGTTGACGGGGCATACGTCATAGCATCAGAGACATGCGCCCTTGACCTTATTGGCGCAACATATATCCGCGATGTCGAGCCCGGAGAACTCCTCATTATCAATGAGAACGGTTTAAAGTCAATGAAGCCATTGATTGCTCCGAGACAGGCATCATGCATATTTGAGTTCATATACTTTTCGCGTCCTGACAGCTATATCTTCGGCGAGAAAAATGTCAATGAGATGAGAAAGAAATTCGGAGCACAGCTTGCAAAGGAATCAGGCGTTGAGGCTGACCTCGTGATTGCTGTGCCTGATTCAGGCGTGCCTGCCGCAATAGGATTCGCAGAAGAAAGCAAACTTCCATTCGATTTCGGCCTTATAAGAAACCATTACATCGGCAGGACATTCATAGAGCCGAAACAGAACATAAGGCATTTCGGCGTAAAGATAAAACTTAATCCTGTAAGGCAGCTTCTTGAAGGCAAAAGGGTGCTGGTAATAGATGACTCTATCGTCAGAGGCACAACAAGCAAAAAGATTGTGAAGATGCTTAGAGAGGGCGGAGGCGCAAAAGAGGTTCACATGAGGATAAGCTCTCCGCCGACAATAGGGCCGTGTTTTTACGGCATTGACACACCTACAAGGCAGGAGCTTATTGCATCTTCACATAGCGTTGAAGAGATAAGAAAATTCATAACTGCTGACACGGTTGCCTATCTGAGCCTTGAAGGACTGAAGAACATAGTCCCGGAATCACATAACTTCTGCACTGCATGCTTTGATGACAACTATCCGATTAGTTTCCCGGGCGAGCGCCTCGCTCAGATGGAGCTTTTTCTTAAGTAGATTGTTTTCCCTCGCACCATTGCCTTGCATTCTGAAATAACCTGAGCCACGGCGATGCCGTGAGGTCTTTTCCCCATTCTTCAGGCATCCACGCCCAGTTCCATTTGAGGAGTGTCCTTTCAGGATGAGGCATAATTGCAAGGTGTCTTCCGTCAGGAGTGCATAAAGCAGCGATTCCGTTTACAGAGCCGTTTGGATTGAACGGATATGTGTTTGTAACATTTCCGTTATCATCAACATAGCGCACAGGCGCAAGGGAGTCTTTTTCTACTTTATTGAGAATGTCTTCTTTCGGGAAATAAGCCCTTCCCTCTCCATGTGCAACCCAGATTCCGAGAGTAGAGCCTTCCATTCCCTTAAGCATAATTGAAGGGCTCGGGAATATTTTCACTGTAGAAAATCTCGACTCAAATCTTCCTGAGACATTATGGATAAACCTCGGCTGGTATTTGTCTTCAATTCCCTGCCACGGGATCCATCCGAGAAGAGCCGTTAACTGACAGCCATTGCAAACACCAAGGCTGAAGGTATCAGGCCTGTTGTAGAACTTCTGAAACTGCTCGTAAATCTTTTTATTGAACTTTATGACACCAGCCCATCCCTTTGCTGAATCAAGGACATCTGCGTAGCTGAATCCGCCTACAAATGCCATGCCGCTGAAATTATCAAGATTTACCTTCCCCTCAAGGAAATCCATCATTGTCGCATCCCAGACATCAAATCCAGCCTGATAGAACGCTGATGTCATCTCTCTGTCGCTGTTGCTTCCTTCCTCGCGCACTATTGCAACAGAGGGCTTGCCTGCCTTTTTCATAATCTCAGGAGAAGTCTGTTCAGGAGTGAATGAGAGATTGAAATTGTATCCCTTTCTGTCAAAGATAACCTTTTTCTCCTCATCTGCGCAGTCAGGATTCATCTGAAGCCTTTCCAATTGAAAACTCGTCTCCTCCCATATCCCTCTCAGAATTCTCATGTCCTCATCTAAGACAGTAATGCGTGATGCGTGTCGGAGCGACCCTGCGCGGAGACCCGCTTCGGGATGCGTGATGAGATTTATTTTAATTCTTTTTTCGGCAGTTGTTTTACCAATAACCTGATACGGGACATCAGCGTTTTTCAGAAGTGATATTATCTCCTCTTCTTTTTCAGGCAGATATTCCACCACAAGCCCGAGTTCTTCGGAGAAAAGCATAGCAAGTTCGGAGTTCGGAGTTCGGAGTTCGGAGTTTGTCTCTGAACGCGCATTTGGCTCTTGACCCTTTGACCCTTTGACCCTTTGACCCTCTACGTTCACCTCAATCCCGCAATTCCCTGAAAATGCCATCTCAAGAATTGTCGTGATTAATCCTCCGTCGCTTCTGTCATGCCCTGAAAGGATCAGGTCTTTTGATATGAGTTCCTGAACTGAGTTGAATGTTCTCTTCAATAATTTCGGCTCATCAACATCAGGCGATTCATCTCCAATCTGGTTATATACCTGCGCAAGTGAAGTTCCGCCGAGCCTGTTTTTGCCGTTACTTAAATCTATAAAGAGCAGTTTACTTTTGCCGGGCTGTTTAATATCCGGCGTAACAACTTTTGTGATATCAGGGCATGTGGCGTAGGCTGAGATTACAAGAGTGCCCGGAGATTTTACGGTCTCGCTCCTATCTTTTTCTCCTCGGCGAATCCGCCTGTGTGCGGATGATATTACCTTTGCTGCCATTGAAAGGCTGTCTTTTCCGCCGTCAATTGCAATGCCGAGTTCAAGCATTATGTCCTGCACTGCAACTGCCGCATCATAGAGCCTTGCGCCTTCTCCATGAAGTTTTGCAGCCCACATCCAGTTGCCGGAACATTTTATATCTTCAAGCCTGCTTATCTTTGCCCAGACAATATTGGTTAATGCCTCGCCGACAGAAAGCCGAGCAGTAGCAGCTGGATTGATAAACGTCTTTATAGGCTGCTCGCCTATGGAAATCGCTGCGCCGGTATATTTATTTTGATTATTGGCGAAATGACTTTGGGCAATAACAGCAACATCAGATACGGTAAGATGCAAGGGCCCTGCGCACTGCTGTCTTGCAATGAGACCTGTAACGCTTCTGTCAACCTTGTTTGTGAGAAACCTCTTTGAGCCGACAGAGACAAGCCTCAAAACCCTGTCCAGAGCATCCCTTACAGTAATGTCCTCGGGAAGTTTAAGAGGTTCAAGTTTCGGCTGAACCCTTTCAAGCTTGAATGTCTTCTGCGGCATGTCGCCGAGGATTTTTTCTAAATCGAGATTAACAGGCGTGCTTCCGTCAGTTTCATCATGAAGCACAATGTATCCGCCGCCGGTAATCTGTCCTATGAATGAGAATGGAACCTTTTCCCTTTTGCAGAGATTTTCAAATATATCTGCCTTATCCGGTTTTATTAGAAGCGCATTCTGTTCCTGATACTCCGCTCCCCATATCTCAAGCGCTGAGAGGGTGTTGTCTCCAACCTGAATCTTTCTTATCTCTATCTTTGCGCCCACAGGATAGATTATCTCTTTCACGACATTGCAGTTTCCGCCTGCTCCCTGATCGTGGATGCTTATTATGGGATTATCACTGCCAAGCTCAACGCATGACCTTATCACCCTGTTAAGTTTCTGCTCCATCTCTGCATCACCGCGCTGGACGGCATTGAAGTCAAGCTCTGCAATGTTTTCTCCCTGAATCATGCTTGATGCAGCGCCTCCTCCCATTCCAATCCTGTATGCAGGTCCGCCTATCTTTGTGACGAGCATCCCTTTTTCAGGCTGCCCCTTTTCTATATGCCTTGCATCCATCTGGCCGATTCCGGCGGTGAACATAATGGGTTTAATCCATTCCCTTCTTTCGCCGTCAGGAAGCCTCATCCCGAATGAGCGAGTGAAGCCCTGAATAACAGGCTCGCCGAATTTGTTGCCATAATCCGATGCGCCGTTGCTTGCCTCAACCTCTATCTGCAAGGGAGACGCAAGGTTATTAGGATATTCAAATGATCCATCTTCCCACGGGAGTTTGTATCCGGGGATAAGAAGATTCCCCACGCAGTATGCTGCCGTGCCTGCTATGACATGAGCGCCTCGCCCTGTTGCCTGGACATCCCTTATCCTTCCGCCTGTTCCTGTCTCAGCGCCTGGGAATGGCGCAACACCGCTCGGAAAGTTATGTGTCTCTGCCGTAAAGATGACATGGTATTTTAATTTTTCCTCTTTGAATCTTGAATACTGTCCGATATTTTGAGGGATAATTGTCTTAACCTCATATCCCTTAATGCCGCTTGAATTGTCCTCGAATGCAATCACGCTGTTATTCGGATTTGCCTTTAATGGCTGTTTTATAATCTGCATCAGGTTTTCAGGAATCTCTTTTCCGTCTACGATTAATTTCCCCCTGAAAAACCAGTGGCGTGAATGTTCGCTGTTTGACTGGCTTAAGTCAAAGCATTCCACATTTGTCGGGTTGCGTTTCAGGTCTTTCACGAAGAGGTTGCAGTAATATTCTACGTCCCAGTCGTCAAGTCCAAGTCCCATCTCTGTGTTAATTTTTTTCAATGCTGAATACCCTTCCTCAATCAGGGGCACTAAGTAAGCAGGCACAGGCTTAATTCCTGTCTCGAATGTTTCCAAAGTTTTGGGATAAGGGCACTCAGTCATACGGTCATAAAATAGTGACGAGTGACGAGTGATGAGTGATGAGTATATATCTTTTAAACGCTTGACGCTTGACGCTTGACGCATTATTAATTTATATCTCCTCGACCTCTCTATCCTTGTAATCTTCTTTAATCCGCATGCATGGCAAACAGACACTGCATTTGTTGACCATGCTGTTGTGAAGTTCATGCGGGGGCCGACCTCAAAAATCTCGTGATGCGTGATGCGTGATGCGTTAAGAGTTAAAAAACTTTCTCCTGAAAAATTCTCCGGCTCGAAGGTCTCTGCCAGAAGCCATCTGAGGATATTCAGTTCTTCACTTGTCAGCGGAGCAGTGGCCTCTATATTGAAGCAGTGCTCTGTCTCTATATCATTGATATCAGACGCAACGCACTGCCTGAGAATCTGAAGAAGATTTTTCTTCTTTGTCTCAGAAAGCGCCGGTTTCCGGTAGAAATGCAGCAACCCCATAGCATTGAATTATAACATAGAGGGAAGATGCTTTTAGCTGTAATACCGCCTTTAAAGGAAGGTTTGACATTTTTGATGCCTATGATAGGCATTAGACCTTCACATGCGCCCAAACACTCTCTTAAATATATAATCCACATTCTTGAGGTAATATTTAAGGTCAAAAATTTTTTTTATCTCTTTTGCTGAGAGGTATTTTTTGACGTCTTTATCCTTCAATAATAACTGCTTGAACTCGACCCCCTTCTTCCAGCTCTGCATCGCATTCCTCTGGACAAGCGCATAGGCGCCCTCTCTGCTCATGCCCTTTGACGTGAGCGCAAGCAGGACACGCTGGGAATTATAAAGACCGTAACTGCGGTTCATATTTTTAAGCATCCGGTCAGGATACACATGGAGGCCGTCAAGGATTCCCTTTAATCTGTTAAGCATATAATCAACAAGTATTGTGCTGTCAGGGATAATCACCCGCTCAACAGAAGAATGTGAGATATCGCGCTCATGCCATAAAGCAATGTTTTCCAGCCCTGCCATTGCATTTGAACGGACAAGCCTCGCAAGGCCTGAGAGATTCTCACATCCGACAGGATTTCTCTTATGAGGCATTGCCGATGAACCCTTCTGCCCCTTTGTGAAAGGCTCCTCTGCCTCAAGAACTTCTGTCCTTTGGAGATGCCTTATCTCAACAGAGATTTTTTCTATTGCCCCTGCGATAAGCGAAAGTATTGCGAGGTACTCTGCATGCCTGTCCCTCTGGATAACCTGAGTTGCGACAGGTTCGGGCTTCAGTCCGAGTTTTTTGCATACCTTCTCTTCAATCCTTGGAGGAATGTTAGAGAATGTGCCCACCGCGCCTGAAAATTTTCCGGCGCTTATTATATCCTTTGCCCTCTTCATACGCACAAGATTCCGCTTCATCTCTTCATACCAGAGGGCAAATTTAAGCCCGAAAGTCATTGGCTCTGCATGGACTCCGTGGCTCCTTCCTATGGCGGGAGTGTTTTTGTATTTATATGCCTGCTTCTTAAGAACAGCCATCAGTTCTTTTATGTCTTTAATGATAATATCCGCCGCCTCTTTCATCAAAATGGAAAGCGCGGTATCAACAACATCGGATGATGTAAGCCCTTTGTGGATGAACCTTGACTCATGGCCTACATTTTCTGCGACTGCTGTGAGGAATGCAATAACATCGTGTTTAACAACACCTTCTATTTCGTCAATTCTTTTTACATCGAACTTTGCCTTTTTCTTTATTTTTACTACTGCATCAACAGGAATCTCTGCAAGCTCTGCCCATGCCTCGCATACTGCAATCTCCACATCAAGCCATTTCTGGAACCTGCTCTCAGGCTCCCAAAGTTTTCCC
>JASEHP010000007.1 GCA_030018605.1 Thermodesulfovibrionales bacterium | reverse complement strand
TTTGTCTTTCAGATTATATGTCTGTCTGATAATTTCATCAGGCATTCTTTTGTCCCTGAATTGCATTATTCTTCTCTTGAGAGCAGACCTATCATGATCAATAACAAAATCATCTCTTGATGTGACTATTCCGACACTATTTACAGAAAAAATATCGGTTATTTTTAAATATGTTTCATACTGCTTTAATAGTTCCTCATCTCTCGGTATCAAAAGATAAAACTCAGATTTCGGCTTGATCGTTTTCCACTTAGTTGTTTTAACATCATGTTTGTTGAGCCAAGCATATTTATCTTCTCTTACGCCCCAGGTTTCAGAGTGAGAAACCTTACACTTGCTGTCATTGCGAGCCGAAGGCGAAGCAATCTCTTTAGTTTGGGATTGCTTCGTCGCTAACGCTCCTCGCAATGACAAATCCTTTTTCTTTATAAACAGGGCAATAGCAACGCCCTGCTGAATATCAAAGACATTCTCATCCTTAGACCCATCAGGACATTTTTCTTTTTTAAGACTGTTGCCATGAAGGTCAAGCAGATAAATCTCGTCAAAGCTCTGCATTAAAGATTGCCTCATGCCCCTGAAGGTCGGATTATCAAGGTAGCTGTGGTTTGTTATAAAGCCTAAGACCCCTTCGCCCGCCTGATCAATTTTCCACTGAGCAAAACGGATAAACTTCACATAATCATCCTGAAGCCATTTTGGATTTTTTTCACCCAGTGGTTTTCCATCAACTTGATAATAAGTTTTTACTCCGTCATATACGTTTGAAGAATGACCTGAATACGGCGGATTGCCGAGGATTACAAGAATAGGCTGTTCTTTTTTAACCTTACCTGCAAGATGCGATTCTTCTGAAAGAGAAATCATGCCCGGAAGTTCTGTCTGTGCAAGCTCTTCCATTTCCAAAGTATTAGTGAGGTAAAGTTTAAATCTGTCGTCTGACTGAAGTTTATAGCCGAGTTCTTCCAACAGGAATGACATTTTCAGATGGCCGACTGCATAAGGAGCCATCATTAGTTCAAAGGCATAGAAGTTTTTGAGAATGTGTTCTTTGATAAAGCCTGCTTTTTTACCCTCGCCGTATTTTGATGTGAATTCCTCTGCCGCAAGTTTTGCGGCTTCTGCCAAAAAGGTGAGCGTTCCTGCTGCAGGGTCAAGGACAGTCACAGACGGGCTTGCAAAACCATCTTTCTTATCAAAATATTCTTTCAGGATATGATGCAAAGAGCGGACAATATAAGAAACAACAGGCTCCGGCGTGTAATATACGCCCCTTTTCTCTCGCATTTTTGGGTCATATTCAGCAAGAAAGGTTTCATAGAAATGGACGACAGGGTCTTTGCCCTTATGTTGATTAAAATATTCATCAAGCAACTTATAAACATCGGTTGTTGCCAGAACATCCGAGATATCGTCAATAATCCACTCCATCGGCTTAGGAAGGTCGCCAAGCGAAATAAATCTGAAGACATCCCTTAAAATTCCGATTGTCTTTGGAATTTTGTCATAAGCAAGTTTTCTGTTAAAGCCGTTTTCTGTTCTTGTTCTGGCGACAAATAATCCGTATGTGATGGTCTGCGAATAAAGGTCTGCAAAGTCTTCTTTTGTAAGCCCGCTTATAAGGTGTTCTTTAAAGACTTTATAAAAGCCGAGGATATTCCCTTTCCCCCTCTTTTCTTCTTCTTCAAGCTCCTGAGCGATTACTTCGTCCTTCAAGAACCGCGTTCGCTTTGCAAGCTCAACAGCAAGGTTTTTGGCGTCATAGACTTTTGGCAAAGAGAATGAGAAAAATTTTTCTAAGAGTTTAAAAAATTCAGTTTCTTTTTCAACAGGAGGTATAGTCTTGAGTTTGTGAATAACATATGGTCTGCCTGTCAAAACTTGATCAATTAAAACGCCGTTGCGGTAAAGCCTGAATTCAAAGAAATTGGTTAATAATAAATTCGGGAAGATATGTAAATACCGTTTTAACTGGCCTGATGTTTCAATCTGGTCTAAATACTCAGTGGTCGGCGCTTTGGCTTCGATGTAGCCGATAATCTGCTGCTTTCCATCCCATATCCTGAAGTCAGGATTTCCCGCATCAGTCTTTTTAGGCAGAGTAGTAATGTGAACCTGTTTTTTATTGATAGACGCAGCGTAGTTTTTAAGGAGTTCTTCGAGTGAGGAATAATAACTTTCCTCTCTTGCATCGCCACGCTTTGCAACGTCAAATATCCGCTTAAAATATGTTTTCAGCATTTCTTTAATTTGTCACCCTGAACTGGATTCAGGGTCTATAGATGCTGAAACGAGTTCAGCATGACATTCTCTAAACATATGGCATAATTTTATATGTATTACGTTGCTATGGTCAATAAAAAGTTTGGGAAAGGACTGGATTCCTGCATTCGCCGGAATGACAGCTATATTAATGCCACATGGTCGCCTCGAAATCAGGCGTGGGGACCATTATGCTTATATTTCCCCTCCATGGACAGCGCTCAATCTCTTCATTGCCTCTGTAAGCGGTGATAAAGAGGTTGAGTTCGTCCTCAGCTTTGGCTTTTATGTCTTTGAACGGTATGGCTATTTCCAGTATGTCCTGCATTGCCGCTTCGGTTATGTCTTTTATCTTTTCCCATTCTCCATTTTTCTTTTCAAAGAGTTCGGGTTGTACTAATCCATTTCTGTATGCCACATTGACTCTGAAGACAAACGGCTTTGAAATATTTAAGGAAAATATTGTATCAGGCGGAAAGTCATTAAATGATGTCTTGGGATCTATCCTCAAAAACAATGTGTTTTGGTTAAAACCGTAATAAATGTATGACACAAGGCTTTCCGCTCTGTGCATACTGCCGCCTGATTTTCCGACTGCAATGTGCGCGCCCTGATACCATTCATAATAGCTCGTAACCATACCGTCTATTTTAGGGTTTATGAATCCTCTTATTATTACTTCAGGGGAAACTGCCCTGTCCTCCCTGAGTACGGGGACAAAAAGATTGGGCGGCGTCTCTTTTCCAATTACCTTGTATACCTTCATAAGGTTTAATCTGAAAAGTTCATCAAATTCTTCCTGAGTCTCTGTCTGATGTTCATCGCCATACCACCAGTTCCAGTCGCTGCCCTCAGCGACATATATAGCCTGCCATGCCTCATCAACAGGTTTGTCATGGTTAAGTTTTGTAAATGCTTCAAGGTCAGTTCTTGTATCATTCAGATAATCCCATGCGATATTGTCTTCCTCGTGGCCTATCCAGATGCTGTAGTTTGCATTTATCCATGAACCGGCATGAAGCTTGCCGAGTTTCTCGCCGGAGTCGTATTTGAGAAATTCTGATACTGTTACAGCCTTTAATCCCTTTTCATTTGAAAGCCGCTCATAAAGGCAGCGCAGGAAATCATGTCCGTCATTTTTGAAATGTTCCCATGCGTTTTCACCATCCAGAATTATCGGAACAATGTATGGCCTGTCGTGAGGAAGCGTGGAACGGATATTCAACAGCCTGTTAATAAGGTCATCCGCTGCATTTTTAGGTTCCCACCCAGAATACACAAACCCTATCATGTCTGAGAGCTTATAATCCCTGAATATTATCGAGACATCAGAAAAACTGTAAGGCCTGTAAAAGCGTGACGGATCTATTATGCTGCCTGAATAGTCTCTCAGTCGTATATCAAGCGAATTTGCCAGTATGCCTTCGTCTGTGGCAACCCATTTTATGCCTTCAGAATGAACAGCCCTTATTACATCTTCGCTTACAGAGCCTTCCGATGGCCACATGCCGGCAGGTTTATAGCAGAATGTTTTTTCAAAATATTCCACGGCATCTTTTATCTGCCTTACCGCATCTTCAGGGTTTGAGAATCTTTTCTGCGGCAGCCTGACATGAGGCATAGCGATTTTTGATAAGTCCGTATCCCATAAGAGCGGCAGGATGGGATGGTAGAATGGAGAAGCTGATAATTCTATCTGTCCTTTCGCATTGAGATCTTTATACTTTGGAATTATTTGTTTCAGAATTTCAAACTGTTTCTCTATCAGAAGTTTTTTTTCATTCTCTGTGTATCCCTTGCCTTTTCTTACGAGTTCGCTCAGGAAAGGATCTTTCCGCCTGTACATTGGGTCTATCCAGCTGAGGTTAAACAGCACTTGAAGGTCCAGGAAGTCGTGTGCGGTAAAATATTTTATTGTCCTTGCCAATTCTCCCTTTATAAATCTCAGTCCCCGTTTGACAAGCAGTTCGTAGTATCTCGGAAACGGCCTTATCATGTTGTCCCAGTTTGCGAGAAAGAAGTTCTCAAGCATGAATATTTTGTCGGCGTCTGTCAGGTCCTGGGGATTTTTTATGGTAAGGCTGAGATAGATGTCCGTTGCATTATTCTCAGTATAATCCCTCAGCTGTTCAAGCAGAGACGGCACAAGGTTAAATGTCTGTCTTATTTCCGGAAAATTCTCAAGTATTTCAACCATGTCAAGATAGTCTTTTGTGCCGTGAAGCCTTACCCACGGGAGCCTGTACATCCCTGTGAAAGGGTCTTTGTAATAGGGTTGATGCATGTGCCAAAGGAATGCAATGTAAAGCGGATTACCTGTCATACTGAAAGATGTATTCGTCAGGTCTTGCTAAGCCGAACTCTTCCCGCGCGTATTTTTCCGTGTAGAACGGATTTTCTTTCAGGGATTTTATCTGGGTTTTAATTCGGGTGTTTTCTTTTTCAAGTTCAGTTATTTCTTTTTTAAGGCTCAGCTTTTTGTTTGAAAGTTCTCTGTATTTCAACAGTCCAGCATCTCCCAGAAGAAGATTTGCTGCAAGATAGATGAAACTCAGTATTATGAGGATAAAGGTGATAAGCCTCTTTTTTTTAATCTCAGATACAACCTGTTTTCTTAAAAGGTTATCCGAATTCATTTCTTTAGGTTATAGAATGTTTCAACGCCTTTGTATATAGCAGAATCAGCAAGCTCTTCTTCTATCCTGAGCAGCCTGTTGTATTTTGCCACTCTCTCGCTTCGCGCAAGCGAGCCTGTCTTGATAAACCCTGTGTTACATGCAACTGTGAGGTCTGCTATTGTGGTATCCTCGGTCTCGCCTGATCTGTGCGAGACGACAGCCGTATAGCCGGCCCTCTTTGCCATTTCTATGGCGTCAAGGGTCTCGGTCAGTGTTCCTATCTGGTTAAGCTTGATAAGTATGGAATTGGCTATTCCTTCCTTAATCCCTTTTTTAAGGATTTCCGTATTTGTGACAAACACATCGTCTCCTACAAGCTGCACTTTTTTGCCGAGTCTCTTAGTGAGGATTTTCCATCCCGCCCAGTCGTTTTCTGATAAACCGTCCTCAATGGAAAGTATCGGATATTTATCTATGAGGCTTTCATAGTATGAAACCATTCTGTCTGAAGATACATTTCTGCCTTCAAAATTATATCCCTTGCCTGAATAGAACTCTGATGCGGCAGCATCAAGAGCTATCCAGATATCTTTGCCTGGTTTATAGCCTGACATTTTTATTGCGTCCATTATGAGAGAGAGAGCCGCTTCATTGCCTTTGAGGTCAGGCGCAAATCCGCCCTCATCTCCTAGAGTGGTGTTCAGCCCTTTTTTCTTGAGAATACTTTTAAGATTATGAAATACCTCAACGCCTGCCCTCAGCGCAGAGGCGAAATCATTAAATCCGGCAGGCATTATCATGAACTCCTGAATGTCAAGATTGTTGTCAGCGTGCGCGCCTCCGTTAAGGATATTCATCATCGGAACAGGAAGTTCTTTTGCGTTGCATCCCCCAATATATCTGTAAAGCGGCATCCATGCCTCTTCTGCTGATGCCTTGCATACGGCAAGCGAGACCCCGAGTATTGCATTTGCGCCAAGTCTGCTTTTATTTTTGGTTCCGTCAATCTCTATCATCAGATTATCTATGTAAGTCTGGTCGCAGGAATCCATGCCTCTAAGCTGAGGCGCAATTCCCTTGAGAACATTTATGACAGCATTCGTGACGCCTTTGCCGTGAAATCTTTTGCCGCCGTCTCTGAGTTCAAGAGCTTCTTTTGCGCCTGTTGATGCGCCTGACGGCACTGCTGCACTGCCGGATACTCCGCTGCTGAGAAATACCTCAACCTCAACTGTCGGGTTCCCTCTCGAATCAATTATCTCACGTGCATGCACATCTGTAATTAATCCCATAAATTCCTCCCAATGAAAATTTAAAAGTATAAATTCAAAAAGCAAAATTGCAATTCAAAATTCAAATTCATTTTTTTAGCACATGAATTGCTTCATTGTGAACGTCTTCCGATGCCTCCATTATGCCTTCTGATAATGTAGGGTGTGCGTGTATTGTATTTGCAATGTCTCTGACCTTCAGCCCTGACTTTATTGCAACTGCTCCTTCATGAATAAGGTCGGATGCATGCGGCCCTATGATGTGCATCCCGAGGAGTTTGTCGGTGGCTTCATCTGCAATTACCTTTACGAAACCTGTTATCTCTCCCATTGCATGAGCCTTGCCAAGTCCTCTGAACTGAAAACGGCCTGTTCTTATTCTGATGCCCTTCTCTTCTGCCTGGTGTTCTCTCAATCCTACCGATGCAATCTCGGGAGATGTGAATATTGCTGCGGGCACGGTGCTGTAATCTATATTCTCATTATGGCCCATGATATTCTTTGCTGTGATGATTCCCTGAGTTGAGGAGGTATGCGCAAGAAGCATTCCTCCTGTTACGTCGCCTACCGCATAAATATCAGGAACGTTTGTCTCCATTTTTTCATTTACCGGGATTTCTCCTCTTTTGCCCTTTTGAATTCCGGCGTTTTCAAGCCCGATGCCGTCAGTGTTGAGCGCCCTTCCTATTGATACGAGAACCTTTTCAGCAATAATCTCCTTGCCGTCTGACATAAAGGCGTGAACGCCGTCTTCCTTTACCTCGACTTTTTCCACCTTAACATTCGTATGAAGTTTTATCTTTTTCTTTTTCAGTTCCTTTTCCAGAAGTCCGGATATTTCCATATCTTCGGTGACAACTGCGCGCGGCATCATCTCCACCATCGTCACATCAACTCCGAGTTCTTTATAGATGCAGGCAAATTCGCATCCTATAACTCCTGCGCCTATGATAAGCATGGATTTTGGCATCTCTGTCAGGTTTAGCGCATCATCGCTTGAGAGTATGTTTTTCCCGTCAAAAATGAAAGAAGGTATCTGCGCAGGCATTGAACCTGTTGCTATTATTATTTTTTCAGCCTCAATCTTTTCAGTTGAGCTGTCCTTACCTCTTACCTCAATCTCTTTCGGTGAAAGCAGAGTGCCTCTGCCCTCTTTTAAAGTTACTCCCCAGCTTTTAAATAACCCTCTGATGCCTTTTACTTGAACGCTTACTACCTTGTTTTTCCTCTCATTGATTTTCTGAAGATTGGGGATAAGTTCACCCCTGAGTTCTATTCCGAATTCTTCAAGGTCTTTTGCTTTGGAATATGCCTCTGCTGATGCGACAAGCGCTTTTGTAGGGATGCATCCTCTGTTAAGACATGTTCCTCCCACCTCTATGTCTTCTATGACCGTAACCTGTGCTCCCAGTTGTGCGGCCTTGAGCGCCGCGACATATCCGCCGGGACCTGCGCCAAGTATAGCAACTCTCATTTTGCTTCCTCTTCAACGTATTTTGCATAGTCAGCCGCGTCCATGAGGTCGTCAACTTCTGAAGCGTCATCAATCTCAATGATGGCTATCCAGCCTTTTCCGTATGGCTCCTCATTGATCACCTCTGGAGATTCTGACAGGTCGTCGTTAACTTCGGTGACAGCGCCGCTTACAGGGCTGATGACAGATGAGGTTGCCTTTGTGGACTCAATTTCTGCGAGTTCGCTGTTTGCTTCAATAGTAGTATCAGTTTCCGGCAGGTCGATATATACAATATCTCCCAGAGCGTCCTGTGCATAGTCTGTTATGCCGACAGTCGCCTTTTTGCCTGATACTCTGACCCATGTGTGTTCTTTGTGGTATTTAAGATCTTCCGGATACATTTTCCCTCCTCTTTCGGTTTTTGATAGTGTGAATTAATTATCACATGGTTTTGCTATTTGTCAAGGAAGTATTTTACATTAGGCTATAATTTTTTCTCATATATGCGGTATTGCTTGTACAGTTTTCCGCCTAGCATTTCCACAATTCTCTGCACAGGAATATTATCCTCAAGTATCCATGAAAACTCAACCCTTTTATAGCTGCCTTTTTTTATGCCTTTGAATCCCTCTCTGAAGAGTATTGCGTCCACGCCTTTATTCCTGTAATCTTTTTTTATTCCAAAGAGCAGCAGACGGAGGTCTTTTATTTTTTTTGAGTAATACAAAGCCTTCATTATTGTTATAGGATTGAGTCTGCCGTTCATGCGTCTTAAAACATAGTTAAAATCAGGAAGGAGACCCAGAAAAGCGACGGGATTGCCGTTGTCTTCCGCAATCAAAGTAAGTTCCGGAACAACTATCTGCCTGAGCCTGTTGCCGAGGCAGTCAATCTCATCGTCTGTAAGGGGTATAAATCCCCAGTTATTTTCCCATGCTGAATTGTAAATCTCTTTGAATGCCTTCATTTCGTCTGAAAATCTTTTTTTATTCACAGGCCGCACAGTGATCCCGCGTTTCTCTGCTATTGCGGCAACCCTGAGAACTTTTTCAGGAAGAGTATCTTTTACGTTATAGATGTATGCATAAAGGTCTTTTGCCTTATGCATGCCGTAGCTTTCCATTAAAGCGGAGTAGTAGGACATGTTGTATGGGGTCATCAGCATCGGATGTCCCTCAAAATTATTAATGAGAAATCCGCATTCTTCGTTGGTTGAAAAATTCATCGGCCCCCTGATTATCTCCATGCCTTCTCTTTTAAGTTCTTCCGCTGCTTTATCCAGCAGCGCTGATGAAACTCTGGCGTCATTGACGCATTCAAAAAAGCCGAAGAACCCTGCCCTTTCATTGTGAAACTGAATGTGTCTCCGGTTCACTATTGAGATTATCCTGCCGGCGCATTTCCCGTCTTTCTCAGCGATGAAATATCTGGCCTTTGCGTGATTGAAGAAAGGGTTTTTATCTGAGAATTGTTCCTTCACTTCCTTTATCAGAGGCGGGACATAAAAAGGATTTTCAGAATATAAAGAAAATGGGAGTTTTATAAATGCATCAAGGCGCTTATTAGTTTTGGCCTCTATGATATTTATTGAGCGCAAGATTTGTCTTCAAGTTACTTTATCAGCCCTAATGCCCTGCCGATTTTTCCAAAGGCGCTGAGGACTATATCAAGATGTTTATCGGTGTGGGTAGCCATATAACTTGTTCTTATGAGCGCCTTTCCGTTCGGCACTGCAGGGCTTACTGCGACATTTGCAAATACCCCCTCTTCCTGGAGCATCATTGCCATCTTAAATGCCAGTTCATTATCCCCGACTATTACGGGAATAATAGGTGTCTCGCTCGGGCCTGTCTCAAATCCAAGTTCTCTGAGTCCCTTTAGCATCCTGTTTGTATTTTCCCAGAGCCTTTCTCTTCTTTCCGGTTCATTTTCTATGATATCCACTGCTGCGCTTACAGCGGCTATTGAAGCAGGGGGCGGGCTTGCGCTGAATATCAGTGCGCGCGCAAAGTGTTTTATGTAATGGACTATGTCAGAGTCTCCGGAGATGAATCCTCCTATGGAGGCGAGTGATTTGCTGTATGTCCCCATGATGAGATCAACTTCATTTTCAAGCCCGAAATGTTCTGCCGTGCCTCTTCCTGTTTTGCCGAGCACTCCGATGCCGTGGGCGTCGTCAACCATCAGCCGCGCATCGTATTTTTTTGCGAGTTCCACAATATCAGGCAGCTTTGCAATGTCTCCTTCCATACTGAATACGCCGTCAACGATGATTAATTTGCCTTTATTTTTATTTTCTTCCAGCGCCCTTTTCAGGTCTGACATATTATTGTGCCTGAATTTCTTTACCTCGCCGTAAGAGAGCCTGCAGCCGTCAATTATACTTGCGTGGTCCATCTTATCTATGATTACAACATCATCTTTCCCGATGAGGGCAGAGATGACTCCGAGATTGACCTGAAACCCTGTTGAAAAAATAAGCGCGGAATCTTTCCGCATAAACCGCGCGAGTTTAGCTTCAAGCGCGACATGAATATCCAGAGTTCCGTTCAAAAAACGTGAACCTGCGCATCCTGAACCGTATTTTTTCACAGCCTCAATGGCGGCTTCTTTTACCTTTGGATGATTTGTCAGCCCCAGGTAATTGTTTGAGCCCACCATAATCATTCTTCTGCCGCTCATCACGACTTCGGGGTCCTGCGCGCTTTCTATGACTCTAAAATAAGGATAAAGCCCGCAGGATATCAATTCCTTTGCCTTTGTGAACTTAAGGCATTTTTCAAAGATATCGGCTGATTTGTTTACAGCCACTGATGTATCCTGTACCAATCCGCTGTCCATTTTACACCTTCCTTTATTCCTACATTAGGAATAAACCCAAGCTCATTTCTTGATTTTGTTGAATCGCACGTCCAGTAAGACTGCTGCAATTCTCGTATCTTATCTTTGTTTATAATATTACTCTGATTGCCAAGTTTTTGTCCAATGCTTGCAAGCATTGGCATTAGAGATCTCGGTATTCTTAATCTTACCGGCTTTGATCCAAGAGTAGAAGCTATAGCCTCTGTTATTTCTTCATTTGAATATATCCTGCCGTCGGACAGATAAAAGATTTCACCTTCTGCTGTTTTGCTTTCTGCGGAAAGCATTGTCCCTTTGACAAGGTCGTCCACATATAACAGTGAATAGTAGCACTTCCCCCAGCAGAGAGAGATGCCTTTTTTCAAGAGTTTGAAGAGGATGTAAATGTCTTTGTCCCTTGGGCCGTATACTGCAGGCGGCCTGATGATAGTCACAGGAATAGTGTTTTTGTGCCTCATAACGATACGTTCACCTTCAAGTTTGCTCCTGCCGTAAGCGGAAACAGGGTTCGGTTCGTCTGTTTCTTTGAGAGGTGAACTGTTATGGCTTGGCCCTGCCGCAGCTAAACTGCTCAGATAAACAAATCTTTTGATATCAGGATTTTTTTCTATTACATCGCTCACAAGATTTTCTGTGCCGAGCGCGTTGACAGAAAAAAAGTCTTTTTCATTTACCGCTTTTGTCAGCCCTGCGAGGTGAAAGATATAATCAAAATCAGCGACTGTATTGAGCAGGGATTCTTTTATTGCGCAGTCTCCGTATATTACTCTGACATTGAGCCCATCTATCCATTGAAGATTAGAGGTTTTTCTTACGAGACAGGTGACGTTGTGTCCTCTTTTTAAAAGTTCTTCAACGAGGTGGCTTCCGATGAAACCGGTGGCTCCTGTTACAAGGGTCTTCATGTTCAGCAATATTGTGAGCAATCACAGCGTTAAGAGTCAAGCTAAAGGCTCAGGGATTCCAGCCGTGCTACCCTTTCCTCCATAGGAGGGTGGGTGCTGAAGAGTTTTAACAGTCCTCCTCCGCTTAGCGGATTGACTATGAACATGTGAGATGTTGCGGGGCTGGCATGCATTGGTATCTGCTGAGATGCCATGTGAAGCTTTCTCAGGGCGCTTGAAAGGTATCTTGGATTGCCTGCAAGCCGTGCGCCGCCTTCATCCGCAGAATATTCCCTTGAGCGTGAGATTGCCATCTGGATAATAAGCGCTGCTATCGGGCCCACTATCATCATCACAAACGCTGCAACAGGGCTGCTTCCCTCTTCGTCATCGCTTCTGCCTCCGAATATAGCTGCCCACTGCGCCATCTGGGCAAGATAACTTATTGCGCCTGCTATTGTGGCTGCGATTGTGCTTATCAGTATGTCTCTGTGTCTGATGTGCGCAAGCTCATGACCGATTACGCCAGTGAGCTCGTCACGGCTCAGGATACGCATAATGCCTGTTGTCACGGCAACAGCAGCATGTTTCGGGTTTCTGCCTGTTGCAAAGGCATTCGGCTGGTCCCCCTCTATCATATAAACTTTTGGCATCGGCATCTGCGCCTTCTGGCTAAGTCTTCTAACGATGCCGTAAAGTTCAGGGGCTTCTGCCTCTGTCACCTCCTGCGCGCCGTACATTCTCAGCACAAGCTTATCGCTGAACCAGTACGCAAATAGATTCATCCCCAATGCAAAGATGAGGGCTATGGTCATTCCCTGTTTTCCGCCGAATGCGCCGCCTGCCCATACAAGTATCAGCGTTAATGCCACAAGCAAAAAAAGTGTCTTTATGTTATTCATTTAACTCCTCCATTTTACGTAAGTCTTACCTTATTATATCGCAAGGGGGAATAGAGCTTCAAGCGCTTCCGTAGGCATGGAGACCTGAAAGAAGCAGGTTAACTCCGATATAAGTAAAGATTACAACTACGAAACCCACCACTGCGACGACTGCAACTTTTTTGCCTTTCCATCCTCTGAGCAGACGGCTGTGAAGGAAGAAGGCATAGGCAAACCATGTTATCAGCGACCATGTTTCTTTCGGGTCCCAGCCCCAGTATGTTCCCCATGCCTGGTCAGCCCAGATGGCGCCGAATATCAGTCCTCCGAGAGTGAAGACAGGAAAGCCTATAGATATGCTCTTGTATGTAATCTCATCAAGAGAGTCTGTGGAGATATTAATTCCGGCAACTATCTTTTTAAAGATATAACCGTAACGCCATATCACATACAGAAAGGCTATAAGCGCTGCATAACTGAGCACCGCAATGACAGGAGAATGGCTGAGGAGTGTAGCCCTGAGTCCCACGCTTCCGTCCTGTGCAGGCATTGTTCCCATAACCCTGAATATCAGGAAATCAAGACCCATAGCCAGAAGCACGAATACGAATATTCCTGAGTTTAAAGTCCAGAAGAGATAGTATTCTTTTTTCAGAATCAGATATTTTATCAATACAACGCAGATGAAGAATATGAAACCGACAATCCCCATTACATTTCCTGTGAATGAAGATGCCCGTGCAGCAGTGTCAAGATGCCTTAGCTTTGCCGCATCGTCCGCCTTTATAATCTGGAGCTTAACAAGCTGTATGAATATTAATATTGCCGCTATGCTGACAAGCGAAAGGCCGATTACGGTCAGAGCTGTCTTTAATGCCCCTCCGGAATTGCCCTCTTTCTTTGAGGATATGCGTGAGGCAATGTCCATGTTTTGTTTTATGTCTACTGCTATCACAAAGGCAAAGCTGATTATCCACAGCATAATTGTATCCGGACTCTGGGAAATGAGCGCAAGCAGTATTGCAAATGCCGAAGATACAATCCAGAAGAGATGTCTTTTTTCCTGTCTTTCTGATGCGGCTATGAGATACATCAATCCTGTGCTGAATGAGATTGCAAATGTCGCGTAAGCAATGAAACTCATTATCACATGGGCAAGAAGCCAGTTGCTCTGGAGCGCGGGAACCAATGGCTGTATATCTTTTGACATGCCTGACAGTCCGATAAATGCAAGCGCGATGCCTGCCACAGGGGTTATGAATGCTCCGAAAGAGCGGTTTTTGTATTTGAACTCTATTATCAAATACCCAAGTATAAGGCACCAGACAAAGAATACCAGAGATTCATAGAGATTCCTTAAGGGAGCGCTTCGCAGAAGAGACATTACAGATGAGCTCTCAGGCATAAGAGTTGTCCACTGCATATAGGATTCAGACCATCTTACAGCAATTGCTATTGTCTGGGAGGCAAATCCTGTTATCGTAAGCACTGTTGCTGCTGTGCCTATCTGTGAATTTCTGAAGGCAAGATATGCGATGTAGATTATCATCGCCAGTATGTAAGCCATTGTAGATATCCCGAAGAATGTAGAGCTGTCCATTATTTTCCTCCTCTTTCTGAACTGGTCAGAAGGGTAATCATTTTATCAATTTTCCTTTCAAAAGCTTCCCTGTTTTTATTTGAGGTCATAGCGACGATTATCCTCGTATTGTTTTTTTCTTCAATAAGCCTGAGCCATATTTTTTTATGACTCATAAAGAAGGCAATGTAAAGACCTATGCTCATTACTATACATCCGAGGTAAACAATCCATACACCCGGATCCTTTCTGACCTGCAAACCTGTATACTGAGCGCCCCATAAATCAACGAATTCCACGGTATGTCCTTCAGGCAGTTTCCATGTTTCAGGGTATCTCTTGAGTATCCATCCCCTGTATTTAGCCTGATTGTTTTCATGAAAGCTGATTAAGACAGCAGGATTATTCATCTGATCTGCGTAAGTAAACGGCCTGCCGGTGGACTGGTCAAAGCCAATGGCAGGCGAAAAGTTCTCAATCTTCCCTGTGAGATTTGTGCCTGGGATGCTGAATGAACCCTCAAGCCTGGATTCAATGTCTTCTGTTTTACCTTCATTAGGGGTTACCCTGAGCCTGAACTTGCTGTTTTCCCCGCCTCCCGGAATAAATCCATAACTTGACTGATAAAATGTTACGCCCTTGTATTTCAGTGGTGTATTGACCTCTATTTCCCGTATTTCTTTCCCGCCGATTTTAACAGGGGCGCCATTCTCAATTATTGTAAGCCAGCTTTTAAAGGTCTTTGGCATATTACTGTTACTGTAGAAGTCGGTATTGAAATCATTGCATTTGATGCTGAACCCAAGGGGCAAGATGCCGTATCGCTTCATCGCTGCTTTTAGCGACTGTTCCTTCATGCCTAATTGTTGGGCTGCTTTTAAAGCGCTGCCTTCAACTGTCTGCAATACCTCTATAATTTTTTCCCTCTCGGATTCTTCAGCCGGAGTCAGATGTTTTGTCTGGGCAAAAGCAACGGAGTATGTTTCGCCCTCAGGCAGGTTTAGAGACGCCTTAAACCCGAAGAATATGCCTATGATTGCGCCAATTAATATCAGAAGAATGCTGAGATGTGTTATGTAAACGCCGAGCCGTGTGTAATTGCCTCTTTCTGAATATAGCTGATAGCCATCAGCTGCTTTTGTTTCAAGGGGCTTTAATCCTGCTTTCTTTATGGCAGCGCCTGCCGCTTCTTTTATCTTTTCTGGTTTGCCTTTAAGAACTAACTCTTTTTTGCCGAGGTTCTTGAACTGTTCATCGGTCAACGGCTTAACAGGCTCTTTTACGAGTTTCCATATCCTCGGAAGCCTGTCAATGGAGCACACTGTGAGATTTGAGGCAAAGAGCATCAGGAGCGCAACAAACCACCACGAGTGGTACATATCCATAAAGCCTAAAAAATCAAATGCATTATACAGCGTTGGCGCAAGAGAATCTCCAAAGAGTTTGCCGATGAGTTTAATGTTCTTTTCAGTTGCCGCATTCTGTTCTATGATTGTTCCTATTATTGAGGTGAGGGCGATAAGGGCGAAAAGCACAACAGCGGATTTTACTGACGAAAAGATATCCCATATTTTGTCTGTAAGCGTCTGATTCTTGTTTTCTTCCACTTAGGTGTTCTCCTCTACGAGCCATTGGCTGAAATTTTGATTTTTATAAAATAACATTTTTTATCTTAAACACGCAAGAACTTGCCGACAGCGAATTGACTCATAAAAAATATTACCGTAACCACTTTGCACCAACGCAAGAAGTCACTGAAGCAACTTCTCAATGAGATCTATAGCTTCAGGACTGTCCCACGGCCTTCGCCCGATTATCTTTTCTCTTACGATGCCTTCTCTGTCAATGATAAAGGTTTCAGGCACCCCTCTGACCCAATAGTTTTTCGCAATCTTCATGTCGTAATCAAGAAGCACAGGCATGGTATAGCCATTTATCTTCATGTAATCTACAGCCTTTTTTACATCATCCCTGTAAATGATTGTGAGCATCTGAAAAGGCCTGCCCTGCATCTTCTCATAAAGTCTCTGCATAGCAGGCTTTTCCTTTTTGCATTCATCACACCACGATGCCCAGAAGTTTATAAATACAACCTTACCTTTCAACTCTGATAAACGCCATATCATAGACGAACCCTTGCCGGTGGCGTCTAATTCCGGCAACTCAAGGTCAGGCGCTTTAATGCCAACTGCAGCCATAGCCCTGTGTGCTCTCTCTAGTTCTTTTGGCATAAAAAAGAAAAGCGCTAATCCAGCAATAATAAGCATCGAGATTATTATTATCTTTTTCATTTAACTATACTCCTCAGAATCGCTATAACATTCTCCCTGAAGGCATCAGTGTTATGACCAAAGGGATGGAGATTTGTCATAATATTACCGGCGATAATTAAAGTGGGGGTTTCCTCAACGCCGTACATACCAGCCATATCCAATGCCTTCTGGACGTCTTTTGTCTTATCCCCTGCTCTCAGTCTTTTGCTAAAATCAGCGCCAAGCCCTATTTTTTGTCCTATCTCTTGAAGCACCCTTACATCGCCTATGTTCTTTTTTTCAACAAAGTTGGCGCGGAAAAGGGCTTCCTTCATCTTTTCTCCTCTGCCGGCATCCTCTGCAAGCAGATACGCCTCTCCCGGTTTTGGAGAACCCTTGCCCCAATAAATAGGGATAGTCTTCCATTTTATCTTTTTTGGAAAGTTTCCTTTGATAACAGGGATTGCCCTTTCAAAGTCATAACAACCGTCACAGTAGAAGCTGAGAAACTCCACCACCTCTACTGTTTTGCCGTCAAATTTAAATTGATGCAGCGGCAGCTTGGTATGGACACCTTTTATAAAAACCTCGGCATTTACACTTAAAGGTGAAAGCGCTGCAGCTAATAACGTTAACACTAAAAATATTTTTTTAAACATCATGCTCCTCCTTTGGTTACATTTAAATTTGTAATTCCCTGTAGCTTGCTACAGGGTTACGGATATCCTCACCCCCTCGACGGGGAAGGGTTAGGGTGGGGGGGTGTGGTTGCATATGTTGTTTCACCCTCCCATTCGTCCCCTCCCATCAAGGGAGGGGGGATTATAGATACCCTGCGGTCTTGCCGCAGGGTTCTTCATTTGTGTTTGATCTTCTCCAGATAAACCGGATAATTAAAATCAGGACTTGTGCTCTTTGTATGGCATTTTAGACAGACATACTCCGCCACAGGCTGCATCGGCTTCGAAAAATCCAAAAGGTGATCTCTCCCGGGCCCATGACACGCCTCACACTGAATATTTGTCAGCATTGGCGTTGTTTTAGTGCTGTAAAAACCTCCTTTCTCACCAAAACCTGCAGTGTGACACTTTATACACTCAGGGTCTGCTGATTTGCCCGTTCGCTCAAGCGAAGAAAAGGCAGCGGCATGTCGTGTCTTCTTCCAGCTCTCAACAAAGGGTTGATGACACTCTCCGCATTTAGAAGCACCGAGGTAAGAAATCTCCGCTAACGGCTTGCTGTTATCCTTTAAAAGCCCTGCAACTCTAACATCATACTCCTTTAAAGCTTTACGGACATTGATATCTTCTTTTATATCTTTGCCAAGCGACTGCCATCTGTGTTTAAATTCTAAGACTTCTCCACTGCCGTCAATCTGTAATGTCAGGATGCCCAATCTCTCTCCTTTTGGATAACCGCTTACAATAATAGTTCCATTTGCCTTGAGAGGCTCTTCAAGGATTTCTCCTGATGAGAGTATTATGATATCCCATCCCTTCAAGGATTTAATCTCAGAAATAGGATTATCTGTGAGAAGAATATTCAACTTGCCCTTGTGATAATTCATCGGGTTTACGCTGACATTAACATCAAAAGCATCACGTTTTGTTGAAATAGCTTGTCTATATCGAGGCATATCAGAGATAACAGAGATTTTATATTTCTTCAAAAGAGCTGAGAGAAAGTTATAAGGAAATTCCTTTTCGTTTTTTAAAATTGCTACTACATCATATTTCATGATACCGAAGGCTTTCAACATTGCCTTAGCCTTGAGCCTTCCCTGAGGGGTATCCTTATCGAGAAAATTCCCGGCATCAATAAGAATATAAGGAGAAAGCATTTTTTGATGTTCGGCAATATACCCAGATCGCCTTGCAACGCCTCCAAAATCAGTCTTTGGAGAGCAGCCGCATGGTTCAAGCTCGCCATTCACGCCGCCTGTATAGAGAATATTAAGTGTCCTTGTTTGACCATAAGTGACGGCTGGGAATAGCATGATTAACGGCATCAGTATATATAAAACAATAAATCTCATATTCATTAACTCCGGGGTTGCCCAGTTAGAAATATTCCATTTCTAAGTGGAAGTTATGCAACTTTTGTACTTAATATTAAGCTAAGACTTTGAAGGAATTATGAATCCTTATCCCTTGAATTTAATAATCCAAAACACACAAAACCAAGCTGTTTTTAGAATTTGATTAACGATTAATTTTGAGGCGGTTTGTTGATTGGAAAAGCAGGTTCTAAAGAGGCTACAGACATTGCTTCGTGGAGTAAGGACACTGTTTCAAAAGTAGGGCTGTAGTCGTGAAAATTAACATCAGCAGCAGCATTAAAGCATAATGGACAAAGATGCTTAACATCAGCATCTTTCCCATCGGATAATGACATACAGTCATCACAGGCGATACTGTCAACAAATGGAATGATTAGAAAGGCAGCCAGAATGAATAAAACAAGCAATCTTTTTGAGATATTAGAAAAGCTTTTCATGTTCTATATTACCCAAATCTTCATATCTAAATCAATCTTTCTACCCCAAATCCTTTTTCCTTTTAATAAACTCTTCATGGCCAATTTCACCTTTTGCATATCTCTTCTTCAGGATATCAAGTGGTGACTCTTCTTTAGGAGAAGATGAACCTCTACCGGTAAGTGCTTTCACAAGGTAGACAATCCCTAAAATCACCAGCACCCAGAAGACTATCATAAAGATAAGACCAAACCATCCCCACCCCATACCGTATCCATACATTCAATCTCCCCCTATCCAATTGCGCATCATATTTACCTCCACGGCTAATATATTGATCTTATCCTTCCTGTCCGTTTGTCTACTATCACCACATCTATCAAATTATTGTTTTTGTCTTTAATGTCCGCCTCAAAAAACCATTTGCGCTCTTTGATGTCGCCTATAACCACGTCCAGATCTTTAAAATACTCATTCAATATCTTTCGCGCATCCCTTATATCATTAACCGACTTTTTTGCTCCATACCATCCCCCCATGGGCCTCGGACAATAACCTCCGTAAGGATGTCCTCCCCACCAGCCGTTCATGGCCTGCGCCGGAGAGCCGGGCAGGAAAATAAACGATGCAAAAAAAAGTATGGATAAAACTATTTTTTTCATTACCTGCAGATTTTAGATTTAAGATTCAGGGGGCGTTATTGCCCCCTGAATAACAGCACAAATTTTTACTGCCACATAGGGCACATCATACCCATTCCCGAACCCGTCATTCCTCTGCCCATCATACCGCGGCCCATCATCATACCGCCCATATGGCCGCCCATAGCACCGCCTGCGGTAATGCCGTGTTTTTCGGCAGCTGCCTGAATCTTTGTCTGAAGGTCTATGATCTCCTTCTGGAGCGCAGCAATGCGGTTAGTATCGGGGGCAGGCTTGTTATACTCGCTCTGAAGTTCAAGTTTCTTTGTCATAATCTCGTCTCTCAGGCTCAATGTTTCTTTCTGAAATTTTTTAACTGTTTCAACATCAGCGCCTGTTGCAGTTATGCACGGGCCGGAACCGTATCCGCCCCACATTGCGTAGGCAGCGCCTGTCAGGAACAAGCCAACTACCAATGTCAGACTTATTATTACTGCTCTTTTCATTTCATTCACCTCCTTCCGCCTTTGATTTTCTGACTACAGATTATCAAAGGATTGTGAAAGGACAGCGAAGGGATTATGAAGAATTGTAAAGGGTTATACGCTAAGCTGTTGACGAATGCCTTTGAGCGACATCAGAGAATTTTTGGTAACAAATCTTGGCGAAGTGGAAGATAAGCAATTTCAACTGCCTGAGCCGCAGGCGAGTTTTGAAATTGCCTGTAACAAGCCTTAGATTTGTCAAAAAGTCTCTGCAAAAAGTGAGAAGGCTGTTCGGCAACAGCTTCATACCTTGCCATAATCTGCATTAAACTGGCAAATATACGGTGAAAGCAGCCCCTTTTCCGTATTCGCTCTTTACTTCAATTCTTCCGTCATGGGCATCGACAAGCTCTTTTACAATCGCAAGCCCCAGCCCGAGCCCGCCGGGCACTGCCTTAAAAAATCTTTCAAAGATAAAGGGGATTTCATCTTTTTTTATCCCGCGTCCCGTATCCGAAACCTCTATGAATACCTCCGCATCTTTTTTGCCGGCTATCAGGCGCACAATGCCGTTTTTATACGTGGCTTTCAGCGCATTGCTTAAAAGATTTATCACAATCTGGCTCAGCTTGTCGGGATCGGCATTAATCAGCAGCCCGTCATCGCATTGAAACTCAAGAGCAATACCTTTATCCTCAAAAAGTTTGCTGAACCTTTCTATAATGTTTTTCAAAAATTGATTGAGTTCAACATGCTGCTTTCTTAGAGATAAGGCGCTTGCCTGCGCCTGAGAAAGCTCATCTATTCCATCAAGAAGATTTTTCAGCCTTCCTGTCTCTTCATATAATGACCTGAGCTGTTCCTTATCTGTCGTAATCAAACCGTCAACCATGCCTTCAAGCTCTCCACGCATGGCGCTTATCGGTGTCCTAAGTTCGTGGGCGATATTGGAGATGAGTTTTTTCCTAAGCGACTCTTGCATCTCAAGGTTCTTTGCCATAAGGTTAAAAGTCTCGGACAGTTTTCCTATCTCGTCTTTATCCGAAATTTTGACTCTATTTTTAAGGTTCCCTTCGCTGATAGCCTTTGCAGCAGAGACGAGTCTTTTGATAGGATTCGTTAGCTTTCTTGAAAAAATAATGCTGAGGACAATGGCAAGCCCTCCCAAAGCAAAAAGAGAAGACAGAAGAAACCTATTAGAGCGGTCTATAAAAATGCTTTCTTTCCCTTTCCGTAAAAATCTCACTTCAAGCGTGCCTATTTCCTTGCCTTTTAAGAACAGGGGATAGGGCTGAAATGCGCCTTGACTTTTTGCTTTTGTAAAATTAGAGACTGCCATAATTCTGCGCTTTATTAAAGGCGAAAGGGCGCTGACTGCTTTTTCCGTATCTATTACGATATTGCCTTCCGCGTCTTTAATTTTTATCTCAAGGCCAAGCATCAGCGCCCATACAGCGTCTTCGGCTATCGTGTTTTCTTCCCACCTGGAATGTTTTTCATAAGTTCCCTCAATATCCGCCATCACCCAGTAAACCCTGTCTTCCATCTCCCCTTCCAGATATTCCCTGAAGTCTTTTATCATCAGTTCCCGCAGAACTAAAGCAGATGAAAGCGCAATGATGGAGACTCCTAAAAGAAGGATGAGGAACTTTATCCAGAGACTCTTAAGCATCTCTCTTCCCTGAAAACCTGTATCCAACGCCGTAGATTGTGTGTATAAGCGCAGGATTTTTAGGGTCATCCTCTATCTTATGGCGTATGTTCTTTATGTGGGCGTCAATGCTTCTTTCGTATCCCTCAAACTGATAGCCGAGGGCGTTATCCACGAGCTCTTCACGGGTATAGACCTTTCCGGGAGTTGATGCAATGCTAAAGAGGACTTTGAATTCCGTTGGCGTAAGATTTAGAGGCAGTCCGTTTTTTTTCACTTCATAACTCTGCCCGTCTATTATTAAAAAACCATTATTAAAGCTCATTGGTTCAGAGGCAGTCATGTCTTTTTTCTGCAGCCGTTTCATGAGCGCTTTGACCCTACAAACAAGCTCTTTTGGACTGAACGGTTTTACAACATAGTCATCAGCGCCAAGGGCGAAACCAGCAACCCTTTCTTCCTCTGACGACTTTGATGTAAGCATGATTACAGGGAAATCGCCAATCTCTTTCAATTCCTGAATCACTTCTTCACCGCTTGTGTCCGGCAGCATCAGGTCAAGTATTACGAGCAGGGGTTTTTCTTTTAAAGCCGATTCTATTGCATCTTTGCCTTTTTCTGCGTGAATTGTTCTGAACCCTGCCTCTTCAAGATAAATCTTCACTACCCTTGCGATCTTTTTGTCGTCTTCTACGATAAGAATGGGATTTGTCACTGTTTTGTCTCCATATATCTATGCACTCAGGAGTTTGGGTTTGTCCCTTTTAGCATTCACAATGCAGAGAAATCCAAATGGCGATTTAAACGGATTCCTCAATTGATGAGGTGTGTCTGGAGAGATATAGAGCGTATCAAGAAAGTTCAGGATATGACCTTTCTTTCCGGCAATAGCCTTGCCTTTTCCCCTCACACATATTACGACATGCTCGTGTTTATGTGTCTCAAGGCTGCTGTGTCCTCCGGGCACAATCTCAAAATATCTGAGATGGAATTTAGCTGTCTCCCCTTTATTTCCGATTAATGTCTGCCTTGCAATATCCGCCCATCCGCCACTGCTTTGTTTATATTTCTCAATCTTAATCCCCTGCCATCTGAATTTGCCCTTGTGCTTGTAAAGAGCGCTCTTGTTTTCCTTATGCGGTTTTTTCCCTTTCAGAGCTGCGCCAATACTCCAATCGCATGATACGGGAGTTTTCCTTGCCATAGTGAAAATAGTTTAACAGAACCTAATAATGATTGCCGATTAAAAGTGTGATATTATGGGTGTATAATTAATAAATCACTAAACAAGGAGATTAAATCAAATGATGGGATCGGATGACAGAAAAAGAGAAGAATTGATAAAATTCCTTAATCAAAAAGTATTTGACCCCATCCTGCGCGCTGTACCTGGAGATTATAAAAGTGACGTTCTCAAGAAAAAGCTTAATGACGTGAAAAGGCGTACCGAAAGCGAGAAACACATATTTCATGAGCTTCAAACCGCAGAACAGGTTAAAAAAAATTATCTTTCCGACCTTGATTTTAGAACAGCCCGGAAGACAGATTACGAATTAGATGAACTTAAATTGCCATCTTTGACCCAAGTAAAGGATGAATTCCTCAGATTATGCGAAAAGTTGAAAGTATAGACGGAATGCGGTTTTGTATTTTTAATTATGGAGTAATTATGGAGGTAATTATGGAGGTTCAACCTCAATATTCTCTTAATATGCTTCCGTTTTATTGACGGAGATGCATATGACGTTGGGAAACAAGAAAATTCCCGGCAAGATAATGCCGCTGAAAGTAACGTAAGGGGTGGAACTAAAAAACAGGGAAGTGTCCCTATGTTTTTCCCCCTATGTTTTTCCCCTACGTTTTTCCCTATGTTTTTCTTATGTGCTGCCACATATACTGGATGCTTACTTGCATCTCCCTTGAGATCTCATCGTTAAGCATATCCAACAATTTTTTGCTTGTCATGATAAATTCCTCCTTATTTCTTGGGATAGGTTTTTGTTAAATAATCGATTACCTTATTTGCTTCTTCATCTGTCAGCTTGCATCCGTAAGACCTCATTAGGTTTACTCTGGCAGTCCAGCCCTGTCGGTCATGTCTTTCAGACTTGGGATATTCGATGGTATGGCATTGGCTGCATTTAACTTCAAAGAGTTTCTGAGTTCCATTTGCAGATGCCTTGCCGGAATAAAAAAACCCACATTCAACCTCGAAGTGCAACACAAGAAGAAGCGACTTCAAGTGGTGTTTTAAATCCCAGACACTTTCTGGGGCGATTATTAATCAAAGATTCTATGTGAGCAACTTGCTCATCTGAAATCTTACTGAAATCAGTACCTTTTGGCAAATACCATCGAATAAGACCGTTGATATGCTCATTAGTGCCTCTTTCCCATGAGGAGTATGGATGTGCAAAGAAGCATTTAATGCCGATCTCAGTGGTAATCTCTTCATGCTGGGCATTCTCAGTGCCATTATCGAGAGTAAGAGTTCTCCTC
>JASEHP010000079.1 GCA_030018605.1 Thermodesulfovibrionales bacterium | reverse complement strand
TCTCATAATGTTAAATTCCAAATTAAGGAGAATTCTTTATAGTTGACTCCTTTTATTAGTGGCAGTATCAGTGTTCGGTGTCAGTGATTTTAAATTGACACTAATAACTGACACTTTTCACTGTCGTCATAATGTATATCCGCTCTCGCCATGCTGGCTCAGGTCAAGACCATCGGCTTCGTCTTCTTCGCTTACCCTCAACCCAACAGTCCAGTCAAGAACCTTTAATATCACGAGAGTCGCTGCAAAGGAATAAATCCATGCAGCGCCAACGCTTATTATCTGATTCAGCAAAAGCAATGCATTCCCATAAAAAAGCCCGTCATTGCCCGCGCTGTTTATCAATTTAGATGCGAACAAACCGGTTGCTATTGCGCCCCATGTGCCGCCTACGCCGTGGACTCCAACTGCATCAAGCGAATCATCATAACCAAGCCTGGCTTTGAGATTAACAGCCATATAGCACAAAACTCCGGCCACAAGTCCTATAACAAGAGCCGGCATTGGACCGACAAAACCTGATGCAGGTGTTATCGCAACAAGCCCTGCCACTGCGCCTGAAGCCGCGCCGAGAGCAGTCGGCTTATTCCTGTGAATCCATTCAGCAAACATCCATGAAAGCACTGCTGCTGCAGTTGCAATATGCGTTACAACAAAGGCTGATGTTGCCAGAGAACCGGATGCAACAGCGCTTCCTCCGTTAAAACCGAACCATCCAAACCAGAGCAGCGCAGCGCCGAGAAGCGTCATTGTGAGATTATGAGGCGCCATCTGCTCAACGCCATGTTTCCTTCTCTTACCAACGATAATAGCAGCGGCAAGCGCTGAAACCCCTGAGCTTATATGAACAACAAGGCCTCCTGCAAAATCAAGGGCGCCAAGTTCTCTTATCCATCCGCCAACACCCCATACCCAGTGCGCCAGCGGGAAGTAAACAACTGTTGCCCAGAGTATAAGAAACAAAAGATACGCCTTGAACTTGAATCTCTCGGCAAATGCGCCTGTTATCAGCGCCGGCGTAATCACAGCAAACATCATCTGAAATATCATGAATGCCTGATGCGGTATCGTTGCCGCATAATCGGGATTCGGATCAAGCCCGACGCCTTTAAGCCCTGCCCACTCAAGCCCTCCTATGATATGCCCCTTATCAGGGCCGAAAGAGAGGCTGTAACCATAAAGCACCCATAATATGGTTATAACTCCGAGCGCTATAAAGCTTTGCATTATTGTTCCGAGGACATTTTTCCTCCTCACCATACCGCCGTAAAAAAGAGCCAGCCCCGGCGTCATCAGCATGACAAGCGCTGAAGAGATCAGAACCCATGTCGTATCTCCTGTATCAACCTTTGGCGGCACTGGAACAACTGCCGGAGCAGGCTGTGCTGCAACAGCCGGTGCCGGCGTTGCAGCGGGGACTTCAGTTTTTACCTCTTCGGCAAACAGAGAACCTGCAAATGCCGCACACCAGAAAATCAAAAGCAGAACACTTACTAAACGTTTCATTTCACACCTCCAAGTTCATTGTTGTCATTCCTGCGGAAGCAGGAATCTATACATTGTTAATTGTCATTCCGCACTTGATGCGGAATCCAGTTCCTTGAATGGTTCCCTGCTTTCGCAGGGACAGCGTCTGGATTCCCACTTTCGTGGGGATGACAGTTGAACGGTTATTTAAAAGCTCAATGTCAGGTTTACGCCTGTCACGAGTGTTTCCTCAAGCTTCCCGTTCGGGTTATACGAATTTCCGCTCACGCTCTTTTTAGCCTTGCTTGACAGAGGGAACCAGTATTGCACAAGCGGCTGAACTGAAACATTCTTTGCCACCGGTATGGTAAAGCCCGCCTTTAACATGCCATCGTGAAATCCGGTGTATTTCTTGCCGGTGTATGCGCCTGTTGATGACTCGTATGTCTTCCAGTAGCTGTCGCTGCCTGCGAAATAACCTGCCGAAGCGCTGAGATCAAGTGTTATTTCTTTATACACAGGGAATGAATGCGCTATCGAGAGATTGAAATATGTGCCGCCGTATTCGTTTATGTCCCTATAGACGGATAATGTCGGCTTTAACAATGTGTCATAAGCCGCTGTCACAAAGACCTCTTCTGTTTCGGCAGTGTAATCCGTGCCGTAATAGATGTATCCGCCTGTCAGGCTCAGATTATCAATCGTATAGGTATAACTGAGCGTAAAGTCAGTCTCATTCAAATTCTTGCCTGTGTTTGCAAGATAATTTGCATTACTTACGCTCTGCGTGGCGTGCACATTGCTGTCAATGTTGCTCCAGAGAGTCACTGAAAAACCCTTGTAGGAAACACTGACATTAGGCTGCACAACAAAGCTGTGCGAGCTTAGCTCATAACCCCTGAATATATACTTGTTGAATACTCCGATTGATGCGCTGCCTGAAACAGGAGATGCCTCCGGCTTTACCGTGTGAGCAAGGGTTGCTCCTTTTTCAGTCGGCACTTCATGGACTGTCTTGCCGTCCACCTTTTTTCCCTCTGCATAAACACCGGCAGCCGAACATAACAAAGCCGCCATTAAAACTAAAATCCTTAACCCTTTTATCACAACACCTCCCAATTTTTATTAGATGTAGTTGCCAGAACCATGCCAGAATGCAACCGATTGATTTACAAGGAAATGTTAGTGAAGATATAATACAAAATTGTATGTAGCATACAATTTTGTATGTTTTAAAGCAAAAAAAGTTTACTAAAATTAAGACATCGTTGTGATGCAGAATCGATTGGTTATTATTTTGGAGTAGAGAGGTCGTACTTCTTAATCTTATAGCCTATCTGGCGCGGAGTGATGCCGAGCAGTCTTGCCGCCTTTGCCTGAATTCCTCCTGTCTTTTTAATCGCATCCAGTATCCTGGCTTTTTCAATATCTTCTATTGTTGAAGGCAGGGCATCTTTTATTTGCGATGCGTATCTTGCCCTGAGGTTATAGTCCCTGATATTAAAAGGCAGGTCCGACGGAGTTATAATTTTCTGCCGCGACATAACCACCAGCCTTTCTATTGTATTCTCAAGCTCTCTCACATTGCCGGGCCAGTCATAATTCGTAAGGATATTTAAGGTATCGGATGTGATGGACACGGACTTGTGATTTTCCTCATTATATTTTTTCAGAAAGAATTCCACAAGCAAGGGGATGTCCTCAATCTTTTCTCTTAACGGAGGCAGGAATACCGGAACAACGTTCAACCTGTAATAGAGGTCTTCCCTGAACTTTCCTTCAGAAACAAGATCCTCAAGATTCCTGCTTGTCGCAGCAATAAGCCTCACATCCACCCTCGTTGTTTTTTCGCCGCCTACCCTTTCAAATTCCTTCTCCTGCAAGACCCTGAGTATCTTGGGCTGGAGCGCTATCGGGAGGTCGCCGATTTCATCAAGAAATATTGTCCCGCCGTCAGCAAGTTCAAACCTGCCTTTTCTCATTGCCATTGCGCCTGTGAATGCACCCTTTTCGTGGCCAAAAAGTTCTGATTCAAGGAGCCCTTCTGGAATGGAGGCACAGTTGAATTTTATGAACGGCCCTTTTGCCCTCGGGCTCATATAATGTATGGCCTTCGCGATAAGTTCCTTCCCTGTCCCGCTTTCCCCGCGCAGAAGCACATTAGCCTTTGAAGGAGCCACACTGTGAACAGATGCAAAGACTTCCTGCATCCTGTCTGACTGTCCGATTATGTTTGCAAGCCTGTATTTTCCTTTAAGCTGCTGCCTGAGATTTTCCTTTTCCTCAAGAAATGCCTCTCTTTCTTTTCCTATCTCCATGTGAAGCTTTACGGTCTGAGCAATCAACGATGCAATAATCTTCAACAGCCTGAGGTCTTCTTCAAAAGATATGACCTTAGAGCCGAAAAGCCTGTCAACGCTTAATACTCCGAGCGTTTCATTCTTAAATTTTATCGGCACGCAGAGAAATGCGACATTTTCCTTCTTGATGATTTTCCTTGCTCCTGTCTTATTAAGAAATAAAGGCTCATCGCCGATGCTCGGGATCACTATGGGAGAGCCGAGTTTCGCAACCCTTCCGATGATGCCTTCCCCAAGTCTGTACCTGCCCTTTTTTATTTCCTCTTCTGTCATTCCGTGAGCAGCAATAATAGACACCTCGCTGTTGTTTCTGAGCGCAACCGTCCCCCTTTTCATATCCAGATATTCTGACAGCACCCTCATTACGCCTCTGAGGTTTGATTTCAGGTTAAGCGAAGAGCCGAGAAGCTTGCTTATCTCGTAAAGGGCGGTCATCTCGAAAGCTTTATTGTAATCTCGTTTCATATAGGATAAGTTTAATAAGATATGACAAAAATGTAAAGCTAACAACTTTTTTGTAGATTATATTTTAAGGGCAGGGAATCACAAACAGAATTACTAATCTCTCAGCATTTCTTCTTATTATTAGGATCTCCCGGCTCCTTGTGAACACCTCATGTGGAAATGCCCAGGCGCGGGAATACTATAAGCTGAAGAATTATCCAAACAACAAGAATGCCTATTGTTAAAAGCAGGTCGCTCATTGCCTATTTTCCCGCAGGCTGTGCAGGTATTTGAAGAGGAGGCTGCGAAGGTTGAGACGGCTGAACGCCTCCGGCAGGAATAGGGCCCTGCGATGCAGGGATGTCGGTTTGTTCTTTAAGAGGCGTCTGTTTTACAACAGAACCGCTCTTTGTTGAAACGATTGCAAGAGACAAAGATGTAAGCATAAAAGCAACTGCGGCAATCGTGGTAAGTTTGCTGAAAAAAGTAGCCGCCCCACGGCTGCCAAAAAGGGTCTGGCTTGAACCGCCAAATGCTGCGCCAAGCTCCGCCCCTTTGCCGCTCTGTATAAGAACAATAAAAATCAAAAAAAACGCCACTACAACGTGAACTGCCAAAAGTAATGTTATCATCTTGCCTCCGCCTTAAATTTCACTATCTTTATAAAACCCTCCACTTTCAAGCTTGCCCCACCTACAAGCGCCCCATCCACATCTTCACAAGCCATAAGAGAGTTTACATTCTCAAGGGTTACGCTTCCTCCGTATATTATACGATTTTTATTAGCCTTATTTCCATACAAAACTCTTAACCTATCCCTTATGTAAGCATGCGCCTCCTGAGCCTGCGAAGGTGCAGCAGTCCTCCCTGTGCCTATTGCCCATATAGGTTCATAAGCTACAACGATATTGTCTCCGTCTATATTTTCAAGCCCTTTCTCTATCTCCATTTTCAGCACATCGAATGTCTTTCCTGATTCTCTCTCCGCGAGTGATTCTCCTATGCAGAAAATAACTCCAAGCCCGCTGTTTCTTACCGCTTTTACCTTCTTATTAATCACCTCATCAGTATCATTAAAATACTGTCTCCGTTCCGAATGCCCGACGATAACGTGCGAACATCCACAGTCCAAAATCATAGCCGGTGATATTTCACCGGTAAATGCGCCCTTTTCTTCATAAAAAACATCCTGCGCAGCGATTTTTATATTTGTACCCTTAACACTCTCTGCGGCAGCAAAAAGGGAGGTAAATGGCGGGGCTACTACGATATCCACATCTATTGCATCCTCTGCTAACGATATGAATTCCTTCAAGAATTCCCTTGTCTCAGGAATGGTCTTATTCATCTTCCAGTTGGCTGCAACGAATGGTCTTCGCAAGGCTGTTCTACCTTTCCATGTGCATTAGGAAGTTATTGCCGTAATGCTTATGATGAGTGAGTCTTTTACTTTATTTATATCAAATGTAAACTGCTTTTCCGTGGTCTCAATCTTTATATTAAGCGCTCCTGACGCCTTATCCTCTTCCATATGAATTTCCTTAATAAATGCCGACTTGAATTTCCAGAGATTTTTTGTCTTACTCACTGCAGGTTTCAGGCTGAGGATTATCCACTGTCTTCCATCCATGGATTCCGTCCTGTTTTTGTATTCAAGATTTCCCTTGGGAGTATTCATATTCATTATTATCATTGCCTTATTCTTCGCCTCAATCAGCGAAATCTTATTTATCTCAAAAACCCCCTTCTTCTCTCTTATAGGTTCTTTCTTTTCTGCCGGCTTGAAAGGAATTTTCCTTTCTTCTTTTGCCACAGTTATCTGTTTGCTCTTTTTCTCGCGTTTCTCCGCAGCCTTGGCTGATGGTTTCTCTTCAACTGCTGCGGATTTTTCTACCTTAGGTTTTTCTGCTGCCTTGGGCTTCGGAGGGGCCGGCTTCTCCGGAGCTTTAACCGCCGCCGGAATGTCTATAGAGTTATCAAATGCATCAAATGTGCTTATGGTTACTTGAAACGGCTCTCCTGCAACTGCTTCTTTTGGCGCATATACTTTAAAATAGCTTAGCCCTGCAGACATAACTTTTAAGGCGGCGCTCATGCCTTTACTGCCTGTGGTTGTGTCATGAACTTCAATCACAGATTCACCTGTCTTTTCAGCCATAAGCGTAGCAATGCTTACCCCATTTCTAAATACCATATATCTGCGCTTACAATCTTTAAGCCGGCTGTGCCTGCAAGCGCAAGTTTTATATTTTTAGTCTCTATGTCGGTATCAGCAACAGGATTATTGTATGCATCTCTTGCAATAACCTTTATGTCAAATTTGTTCCCTGCCGCAACAGAAGGCGGAGACTGAATAAAAAAGTGGTCCAGCTTATTTGGCAGGATTTTTACTTCCCTTGTCACAACAGGCACTGTTCCTCCGGCCTCAAAAATAGAAAGCACAACAGCTTCTGCCTTATTCCCTGTTATAGTAATACCGGCGCTGCCTCCCGTGAATGACGCTGCCTTTAAAATTGAGGGCCGCACCTGAGCTGAACCTGAACCTGAAACCTTAAACTCTTTCCCTGTCTCGGCAAAATTCGTAATCAGGTTGTCATGCATATCGTATGCCTGCAGCTTAACTATAATGCCTTCGCCTGCCCTGATTTTTTCAGGCAGTTGCACTGCAAAGTGGTCAAAACCTCCGGGCTTCACTATGATATTTCCGCTATGCGATACGTTTGATGCGGCAAATACCAATAAAACAGATGCCATAGATAACAACAACCTTTTCGGACTAAAAATATTTTTCATTGTTATTCTCCTATCAGAATAGGACTTTTTTTCATGTATGTATGAATACCATATTTCACGATATTATGTCAAAGGAAAATCACAGGCTGTTCTACCAATTTAGAAATGTCCTATTCTTGCCAATTTAGAAATGTCCGCTT
>JASEHP010000078.1 GCA_030018605.1 Thermodesulfovibrionales bacterium | reverse complement strand
TACTTGCCGTCTTTTACGGACATTTTAGTTGTGTATTCTGTGATGCCTGAAACGCCTTTTACATTTTTTACTGTAAAGGCATTGTTATTCACAAAATCGCCGACTACTGTGTTTTCGTTGATAGGCCGTATCTTGTAAGGATGAAGGGTTGTGAGCCAGCTGTTGTAATGGTCCTTATGGCATCCCGCGCATACCTTTGACCCCACATATTTTGACTTGGCGACATTTGCAACAATAGTTTCGATATAGTCGGAGGCATAAACCAACGAAAACGCTGCAAGTGTTACAGCGATGAGAATTATGATTAAAATCTTTTTCATGTTATCTAACCTCCTTCTGCGGTATAACCGATTTAGGAGTGCCGAGTTGTTTCACTGCTGACCATGCGCCCATCAGGTCAGCCAGCGGCGTATCTTTATGGTGATGGCATCCGCTGCATGAGTTTGGCTGGTTTTTAACCCCCCCGTGTTTGAAGCTTTCATCAGGACCTACGAATTTAAAGCTGTGGCTTCTCTCTACCCCGGCATATTGTCCTTCTTTAATGGTTGCAGGCATATGGCAGGCGATGCAACTGCCGAATGTGTGTATTGTATGCGATCCTTTTGCCTCAAACTGAAGAGGTTTATGGCAGCCCTTACATAGCTCGTCTCCTGCCTTCTTTGTCTGGAAAAGGGTTTCTTTTTCGTGAACACTGTGGCAGGTATAACATGCGATTCCTGCCTTTGCATGTTCGCTCCTGTCCCAGTCTATATACTGTTGATGGTGCAGTTTTGAGTCCTTGCTGGGCCAGAACCTATCCGGATTCTTTTCGGGAGAGGCTGTTTTGAAAAAGAGTCCCAGACTTGCCCCCGGGGTTACCTTGTAGTTTGCAGGATAGGCATATTTACCGCTTCTGTCAGTGCCGGAGCTATGGCATGAGCCGCATATATCAGTGGCAGCCCTTGTTGCAAGTTTTGCTGGATTTATGATTGTAAATATCTCGTACCCGAGTGCAGACTTGGCATGGTTGCTGCCGGGACCATGGCATGACTCACAGCCGACACCGGCTTCTTTAAATGTCTTTTTATCAAGTTCAACACCTGTTGCATGGCACCCGGCGCACTCCTTAAACCAGCTTCTTTCCTTCCACCTCTTGTCGTCAGGAGCTTCTTCCCATTTGCTGTCTATAATGCTAAATTGAGCGGGAAGTATTAAATAGTCATCGCCGCTTTTAGTGAGGTATCTCTGTCTCCATTGGCTGCCGATAGTATAATGGACATCTTGTTTTTTAAATGCCTTTGGCGCAGTTTTAGCATCGAAATCACCTATTATTGCCGAGGGGTCTTTTTTGACATCCACCATCATCCTCGCATGGAGTGTCCCTTTCCAGTTGGAATACAATCTCTCATGGCATTTCCTGCACTCATCTGACCCCACAAATGTTGCATTTACCATGTCCTTAAATTCTCCTTTGGGAGGCGCTTTCTTTTTGATAAGTATGACTGTTGTAACAATCACCAAAGAAAGGGTCACCAGAAAAATAGCGCCGATTATCCACGGTAATTTTTTCATCCTGTCTCTCCTTTCTGCCGCAGCCGGCAGTATAGTTTAAAATTAGATCTTATACTTAAATGCAACGGTAGTTTTATCATAATGTGTTAAATTATTTTTACTTCAATCGGGAAGGGGATTCAATAGAAAAGTTGCTTACAGATTAACTGTATTCTGTGAAGAACAATTCACAGCAGTTTGTGACGTGAAATAAGTTAAGGGAATAGTTTAATTTAACAGCTTTCGCATAACGTATCCCGGTTTATGCTGAGAGGTAATTCTTAAGGATATTGAGGCAGGACAAAATTCTTTCTCCTTCTCCTGTCAGGGAATATGACTTGCCCTTATCCTGATTTATCAGGGAGGATTCTTTGAGCATTTTCAGGTGAAAAACAACCTTTGTGTGGTCATCTATATCAAGTTCTCTAACCATTTCCATAAGGCGCATGCTTTTTCTTGACTGAAGCAATTTGAGAATGTTTCTCCTTATTGGATTGGCTAAAGAACTAAGCGTATAGTCAAGATTCAGCTTTGTTATGCCCTCTTCAAACCTGCACTCCTCAAGAACGCGCCTTATGGCAGTCAGGAGTTCCTCTATCTTGAAGGGCTTGGCTATATAGTCGCTTGCGCCTTTTTTTATAGCGTCTACGGCATTATCTACCGTAGCGAAGGCGGTAATCATAATCACCTTTGTTTTCGGGCTTATCTTCCTCAGTTCTCCGAGAGTCTCTGCGCCGCTCATGCCGGGCATCATTAGATCGAGCAGGGCAATGTCAAAATCACCTGAGGCAGTTTTTTCTATCGCCTCTTTCCCTGAAGCCGCCTCGTTGGTTTGATACCCCACTCCCTTGAGGATCTCGGAAAGATTTCCCCTTAATTCTGCATCGTCATCTATTATCAGTATTTTTTTTCATAACGCTTACTTTACAGGCAGTTTAATGGTTACTGTTGTCCCTTTTTGAGGGGTACTCGTTATTTCTATGGAGCCGTTATGCTGGTTGATTATGCCGTAACAAATAGAGAGTCCAAGCCCTGTGCCTGCTCCAACCTCCTTTGTTGTGAAAAACGGGTCAAATACCTTAGATGATGCCTTTTCGGGAATGCCGTGCCCTGTATCCGTTATCTCTACCGTAATATGACTGCTGCTGTGCGCGGTGGATATTGATATGCGTCCTTCCCCGCGCATAGCTTCAACTGCATTGTCCATGATATTTATAAAGACCTGTTCCAGCTTTCCCGGGTTTCCCATTATCTCAGGCGCTTCCTGCAAATGATGGTGAACTGATATATTTTTGAGCTTATGGCTTAGAAGGGTGAGAGCGCCTGATATTATTTTATTGATATTGACCGGTATCAGCTCGGTCTCTCTCTCCCGTGAAAACTGAAGCAGTTCCTTTGCAATGATGGACGCCCTGTCCACATTTCTTTCAACCGCATCGAGTTTTTGGATGACATCTTTATCTTCGCTATTGCGCTCCAGCCTGCCTTTTAGAGTCTGGATGTTCAGTGATGCGTTTGTGAGCGGATTGTTTATTTCATGAGCAATGCCTGCGGCAAGCTGTCCGATTGATGCAAGCTTCTCGGACTGTGCAAGGAGTTTCAGGTGATTTTCCAGTTTCTTTCTTGTCTCTATATCAAATATATTGAGCGCCTTTATAACCATGCATGCTATGAAGACTGCAGATATTCCCCTGATGACCTCTACAGGAACGCCAATTATTGGCATGACCGTGTGGGATGATATTAGACCCGCGGAAAAAGCGTAAAAAATAAAAGCAATGCCCGCATAGTATAGATTTCTGGAAACTACAGGACTGAGTTTCTTTACCTCTTTAGAGTATGACACCAGGCCATATGCGGTTGTAAGACTGCCTAGAAAACCGAATGTATTCCTCGACAAGATATCAGCTTTTTGTAAAAACCTCATATCCATCTTTAATTCATAATTCCACAGATAAACAATCCAGAACAGAAAAAGAACCGTTGGAATAAGCCTTATCCACTGTATGTGTTTTTCATCAAGGGAGCGTATAAGGGCAAGCCCGAACATTAAAAGCAAAAAGAAAGAAAGTATTACCACAAAGACGGTGAGCGATTTGACAAGAAATACCTGCTCTGCCGGAATGTGCTGCCCCTGGAGGAGAAGGTAGAGTTCAAGCCATTCATGAGCGCCGTGTGTGAACCCAAACCCTGCAAGCAGATAGAGGCTGTTTGCAAGTTTTAATTCGCTCCCCCGCATATCTTTGACTGCGATGGAGACGCCTAAAAAGAGGAATGCAAGACCGTAAAAGAAATAAAGCAGACAGACCGGTGGGATATTTGCAAAAAGGTTGAGTTCAGATATTCCGATTTCTACCATTTTTTAGAATAACAGGAAAAACACTGCTATGCAATCACTGTACCGAAATCTGCTGATAGACAGGAAGCGAAAGCCAACCCTGCCTATCACTACTTTAGGGACTGTAAGATTATTTTAACGGTATCAGCTTTGCATGCGCCTCGGCGATTATGGAGCCGTCTTTCTTTTTTAAAAGGCATGAATATGCCTCAATAAGTTTTGCGCCTCTTTTTTTTATCTCAGCTTCAACGATTGTTTCTTCATCCGCCATCAGGGGTTTCTTGAACCTTATATTTATTTCTGCAGTTACGGGGTTTATGCCTTCGGCTATCGCAGCCTGTATCATGGCCTCATCAAGCACGGTTGTTATTATCCCGCCGTGAGTTATATCCCTGTATCCCTGATGTACCTTCGAGGGTGTGAATTCAGATGTGAGTTTACCATTGGAATAATTAAAGGACAGCTTTAACCCGCAGGGATTTTCCCTGCCGCAGGCAAAACAGTAATTGTCATCTTCAAGTTTTATCGACTGCATTCTTAATAAAGGGCAGCATGAACGCCTTTTACAAGGCTGCCTATTTCATCTTCTCTTATTGTCCTCGCATCAAGCAAAAGCGCATTGTCTTTAATCCTCGCAACGATTGCGGGACTTCCTTTCCTCAGCCTTTTCTCAAGGTCATTGACAGCGATATTCTCAGGGCTTACTAACACAGCATATGTCGGAAATTCTATCTCAGGCAATGAGCCTCCTCCTGACTTAGACGTATCCTCTGTTATTTCTATTTTTGCAGCCTTGACCTTTCTCTTTAACAGCAGCGCTATCTTCTTTGCCCTTGCCTTTATCTTCTCAGGTTTCTGGAGAAGCATCTTAAGAGTAGGAATATTTTCCACCGCTTTATCTTCGTCAAGATATTCCATCAGCGTTGCTTCAAACGCGGCAAGGGTAAGCTTATCTACCCTTATCGCCCTTGTCAGAGGGTTCTTCTGGAGCTTTTCAATATATTCCTTTCTGCCAACGATAACGCCTCCCTGAGGCCCTCCGAGGAGCTTGTCCCCGCTGAAGGTTACAACATCCACGCCTGACTTTATTATTTCCTGAACCGAAGGCTCGGAATGTATTCCGTAGGGGTTCAGGTCTATCATGCACCCGCTTCCAAGGTCATACATCACGGGAATGTGATATTTTTCTGAAAGCTTTTTCAAATCAGCAGCAGGCACATCTTCCGTAAAACCTGAAATCCTGTAATTTGACTGATGAACTTTGAGGATTAATGCCGTGTTCTCATTAATGGCATTTTTATAATCATGCAGATGCGTCTTATTTGTTGTTCCGACTTCTCTCAGGATTGCGCCGCTTAACGACATAATATCAGGCACTCTGAACGAGCCGCCTATCTCAACAAGCTCTCCTCTTGAGACAATTACCTCTTTGCCTTTTGCCAGAGCGCTAAGGCACAGGAGAACAGCAGCAGCATTGTTGTTGACTATCAGGGCATCTTCAGCGCCTGTGACTTCCCTGAGGATTTCCGTGATATGGGCATATCTCTTTCCCCGCCTGCCCGCTTCAAGATTGTATTCAAGGTTGGAATAACTCCCGGCAACCTTTTTTACATTAGCAAGTATTTTCTCTGACAATATTGACCTGCCGAGGTTTGTGTGTATCACTATGCCCGTTGCATTTATAACAGGCTTGAGGCTGAAAGCCGAAAGTTTTTCTATCTTCATCTCTATATCCCCTGACATCCCTTCGATGGAGACATCAGAGGAAGACACCTCAAGTATCTCTTTTCTCCTCATATCAATCACATCCCTGATAGCCCTGAGAACATATCTCCTTGGATATGCCCTGCACCACTTAACACCGTCATTGCTCTTGAGTATCTCATCAACAGAGGGTAATTCCTTAAGTAATTTCTGTTTTTCGCTCATGCAGATTTTCTAACACAATCGGCACAAAAATGCAATTTAGGTTGACATGCTGATATTAGATGGTTTAAATTTATTTAATGAAAATAGGAAGCATATTAGTTCTGTTCGCCACTATTGTCTCGATAATAATACCTGTGCACATTACCATCTCACATCCCGAGAATAAAAACAAAACATCAATTTTTACCCTTAATGTCTGTGATGGGTTAAGCCCACTCTCAACTGCAAATACAGACATGCCTTCTATTTACGAATCTATATTTAATCGTATTCCTTCAGGAGTGTTCAGTCTTTATACTGAAGTGAATCCTGTATTTAATCCATACTTGATTGCCTTTCAGGAAGACCGTCCTCCAAAAGCCTAATAGGAATTCCACGGTTAAGAGTTAGTTTTTCTCACATTTTAAAAAAACTTTTACCCTAAGGAGATAAAAAGCATGTTAAGAGAAAAATTGTCAAGAAGAGATATGCTCTCAGGCGCAGGCAAGATTGCAGTCGTAGGAGCCGGCATAGCTGTTGTATCAGGAGGTCTGAGTCTGTTTTCAAATGCAGAGGCTAAGGAAAAACCAATATCAAACGGAACATCGGTAGTAAAACCGCCATGGCCATGGATGAAGTTAGACCTTCAAGAGATTGCAGACGAAGGATGGAAAGGATGGTTCGGCGATCTTGATAAGCTTGGCTATTACACTGGATGTGCTTATGGGGTTACATCTGGGATACTTATCCCCTATCAGAAAAAAATGGGGGAGAAGTATTATTTCCCATGGGAAACACTTTCCAGCTTTAGAGGAGGTATAATGGGATTCGGCACTATATGCTCAACGCTGATTGGTGCGGGTATTGTTTTTACCCTATTTGCAGGACCCAAGGGTGCAGATGTGATGCTTCCTGACTTAATGCACTGGTATTCTACTACGATGCTGCCAAACATTAAACTAACGACTCCAAAGACAACCATCACAGGCAAGGACGGCAAACCGCGAGCATTTAAGGGAGATATCAAGCATTTAACTATCAGCAAATCTCCTATTTGCCACCAATCAGTTGGAAGATTTATGAAGAAAAATGGCGTTGGCTTTAATGACGACCCGAGACTGAACAGGTGTGCTATGATGACAGGAAGTGTAGCAGTAAAAACAGCGGAAATGCTGAATGGCTGGTTAGACAATGGTGGTAAGTATGTGCCTGTGAATGCACCTCAGCTTGGTAAAGTACATAAAATACCTCTGCGGAAGGATATTCCAATTGCTGCCCAGAATAATTGCGGTGATTGTCATAATCCAATATCAGTAGGGTGGAGGGCGATAACCAGCAGGCTATTCTAAGCATTGTAAAGCATCACAAATTATCAGGGATGGGAGCTATCTCCATCCCTGATAATTATAACTTTGGTAATTATAAACGATTTGGCACCGTATTACATAGATTTTGAACCAATATAGCGA
>JASEHP010000077.1:1166-7342 GCA_030018605.1 Thermodesulfovibrionales bacterium | reverse complement strand
AACCCTTGAGAATAAAGCCCTGATGAGATTTTACAGAAAAGACTTGACAATGCCGTTCTCCTTATCCCTGGCTTAGGTCCTCTTCTCTGTGGCAGTATTGCCGCAGGATCCTTTTTAGCTTCTATCCATCTCCTGTGGTATCTCCTGAGTTCTTTGGTTGAGATGTGATGAGCCTCACAAAGCGCTTTAATCGTCTTAAAAGCCCTTGGCTTTTGCTTGCTCTTTGTCTTCTCATATTCCGCCAATATCGGAATCCATCGTTTTATTACGACCTGCTGTTCATGTTTCATCGGTACCTCCTTCTGTGTTACAGTTTATACTGTGACACCCAAAAAGAGTTACCTAATTACTGAGCATCAACAACCGTCCCCTTTTCCCTTTCTTTGGATAAAGCGGCAGGATGAATTCCCACGGATGCCTGAACCAGTAATTTATAAATGCCTTCTTCTCTTCCCTGATATTGACATTGCTTGCTGCCTCTTGCACCATTGGCGCTGAAAAGAGCGCCCCTCCCATTGAAGGCAGAAGCCCGATAAGAGCAGGCATTGACGCCATCAAAACTCTCCTGTCTGTAACCACCCCTCTTAGTGCATCCATCATGCGCTGCATCAACCCCTTATTCCTCATGATGTTTTCAAAGCCCCTGATAAATGTAAGGCTTATAATAAGGCTTAATGTGGTTTTCTCAGTAACTGCTTTTAGGAAGGCATTGAAAAAATCAGCCGGTTTAAGCAAATAAAAGAGAGAGAGCACTACAGAAGACAGTATCATTATAATGCCAAGATTCCAGCGCCTTTTAAGGAGGAGTACGACAATTATAAAGATTACGGTTATCTTTAAGATATCAGCCATGGGATTTTATAATATCAGTTAGAAAAGGCTATATTCAAAGAAGTGTTTCTTTTGGCTGCTTACAGCAGGTTTAGCTCTTTGCTCTTAAATCTTAAGGTCTTTAATCCAAACTCTCTTGTGAATAAAAGCTCTGAGGCTCCAAGCCGCTTAATTGGAATGACTGCAAATAGGGTTTTAAGATATATACTATGGTCTGTCTTTAACAGTATTTCATTGCCTGCGGCGCTGACCTCATTGTCAAGTCTTCTCAGCAGTCCAAACCCTATGATAGCGAAGATATCAAAAAACCTTGCAATGATAGGATGTACGCCATAATCTGCTAACTCTGTCATCGTCCACCGCAATCTGTCTTTGCCCAAAACAAATGGCGCCTCTGTGATAAGTCTTCCAAAGAGATAAAGCCCTGTGTCCCTCCTGCCGTCCAGACTGTTAATCCTTAATACGCCTTCAGATAGAGTAAAATAAAGCTTTGTAACCTTTGGAGAAGAGACAAGAAATGTATTGCCATAAAAATCAACATCCAATCTCCACGATTCAATACTTCCGTCAATGTTGTAAACCCATTCTTTGTTTAAACAGTAGGGGAAGTATTTTTCATGCCCGATTGCCGCGGTTAAGTTCTGCGCCATCATGCCTTTCTGAATGATACCCTTTGGCAGAAATGTCATATCGCCGTTAACTATGCACACATTGCTAAACTCAAAGCTAACAGTGGGCGCGCCTATCTCAGGCGATATCTGAAACTGCATATGTATATGCGGATATGGAGACCTGCCTGAGTTGCCGCAGCTTGCTATAACCTCGCCTTTCTTTACCGTTTGCCCAATTTCTGCTTTAACAGAGCCTTTTTTTAGGTGGGCTATACATGAGTAAAGGGCATCTGCATGTTTAATGATTACATAGTTGCCCCATCTCTCTTCGGTATTGAGCTTGCCTATTGAGTTGTCTAAGATGCCGTCTTTAGCGCTCCAGACCATACCGTCAGCAGGGGCAATGACAGGGAGCCCATATGCAAAATAGTCTCCCTTGGACTCCCCCTTGTTTCTGTAAAGGCTGCCTGAAGAGCCAACTGCTTGAAAATCATATGCAAAACGCCAGTCTTCTTTATGAGTGTATTCTCCGCTTATTCCCTGAGTGACCTTCCATGTGCCGTAAAAGGGAAGCGATATTTGCAGCTCTTTGTACTTCCACTGTCTTATGCTTTCTCTGTGGATTCTCAGGTTGCCCTCAGGAGACGCCCCTCCATTAACAGCAAGATTTACTCCCAAAGACGGATAAAGGCGTGACCTTAGGCCGTATAGCATTAAAAAGACTGCTAAATTAAACGGCAACGCCAAAGAAGAAAGATTAGCAGGCATAAGGATTGAAAGACCTGCGAGTATGACAACTGAAAGGGCTGCTGCAAGAACTGACAGAAACAGGCTTCCGGCAGAGGGGATTGTAAATATTCCGCCTATTGCCAGGGCAGAGAAGATATAATTAAAGCCGCTGTATTTGATATCTATTAGGCTGATATCAAATATATAATGTATCCATAGCCCCACGCTAAAACCCGTGAGCATTAATACAAAGGCAATCCTTGAGTAAATGAGGACGCCTATGGAGATAATAATTCCTGAAAGTATATTTGTCTGAAAGATGATAGAGCTTATTGCCATAAGAAATGTGCTTATGAAACCTTCTGATACATTTTGTGGAATATTTAAAACAGCCTCTTTCCCTAAAGACGGCTTAATGGATGCAAATATACTGCCGACAAGGACGCTTAACCATGCGGCAATGTTAAACGGCATGCTCATGGCTGGCAGCCCAAGGTATTGACTAAAGATGTTATTCAGCAGGACAGTTGTAAAGACAAGTGTGACGGATATTAAAAATATTAGGAAGATGAGTTCACTGTTAATTTCATAAAAGAATCCGAGTGCAAGTCCTGTAAGGACGCCATTGAAACCATAAAACCCCTGCCTAAGTGATTTTCTGTCCAGCCCCCACGCATAAGATGTAATATTACAAAGAAGCGCGCATAGTATGCCGGCAATGCCCACAGCAGGCACTGTCATGGTGGCAAGGAATATAAATATGCCTGTGGCTTTGCTTTCTGAAAAGAAGATTCTGGAGTAGCTCAGAATAAGGGCGTCTAAAAGCAGCAAGAGGGGTTGTTTCATAGAAGACTACATCCATTCAGGAATGCTTTCCAGTTCCTGTAAATAATCAAGGCTCTCAGCCTTTCTTATGACTGAGACTGCGCCGCCCACTCCTATCATTGCCACATTAGGCCTCAGGCTGATAAACTGAAGCCACTGTGTATTATTATAAGCGCCTGCGGGGCGAATCATCACCCTGTCTCCCCTTTCAAGGTGAGGGAGTTTCATCTGCGGCCTTATTACATCTATCTGCATACAAAGCGGCCCGTAAATCACATGGTCTTCCATGTCTCCGCCTCTGTCATTCACTGGTATTATATCGTGGTCATACCAGAAGGCTGTAAACAAGACATTGACTCCTGCGTCAATCACAAGCGCGCGCATACCATTGCTAAGCCTCTTTGTAGCAGAAACGGTAGAGATAATAGTTCCTGCTTCGTCTATCAACGCCCTTCCTGTCTCAAGAATCAACAGCGGCAAATCGTTCTGACTGAATGAGGCAAACATCTCATCGCATATTGCCTCTGCATAGCGTTCAAAGGGCGGGGCAATATCAGCGGTTGAGAGATATGTCCCTTTAAGCCTGTTGCGGGATGCAAAACCGCCTCCTATATCAATATAGCGTATGTGAATGCCGAAATCATTTTTTATAAGGCGCGCAAACTCAATTAGCTTTTGCGCCTGCAGTCTGTAGATTTCAGGGTCAAGGATAAATGTGCCTATGTGGGCATGAAGGCCGTCTATATGAATTTTGCCTCCCGCGACTGCCCTCTTTACTGCCTGATATGCCTGTCCTGATTCTATGTTAATGCCAAACCTGTCCCATGCCATATATGTCCCGAGAGACATGTTGAGTCTGATGCCAATGTTTACAGGTCTGTCCAATTCAGTGGCTATTTTTTCAATCTCATAAAGTTCTTCCATGCCGTCAATATTCACCATCGCGCCTTCTATGATAGCTGTTCTTAAGGCTTCATAAGGTTTAAACGGCCCGTTAAATATAATATGCTGAGGCTTAACGCCAAGCCTCTTTGCCATCTGATACTCCATCATTGACACCACCTCAGCCCATGAGCCAAGGTTATGAAAGGTCCTGCATACTGCCTTAAGGTAGTTGGTTTTGTAACTCCATGCGTGCTGCACCCTTGGGTAGCGAAGCGAAAAGGCGTCCACCAGTTCCCTGTATTTTTTATGGATTGTCTTTTCCGAATAAACAAACAGCGGCGAGCCATATTCCTTTACAAGGGCTTCCACCTTAATGCCGTCAATCTCATCCGCAACAGCCGTTGGAGCTGCATTGCCGAATTTATTTATAATGCCGCCCTGCTGTCTTGTTATAAACGGCTTTTCATATGGCTTTTTCATAGCTGAGCTCCCCTGTGGTAAACAAGGTCTGTATTGTTTTAAGGTCGGCAATCAGGTTTGTTGTATAGTTGCTGAATACAACTCCGGTCTTATATTCATACATATCTGTCACGTCTTCTCCAAGCGCAAGTCTCAAATACATATAGGGAAGGTTTATGCCCGCAGCCTTGGCAAGATATACCCATGCAGGAAATCTCGGGTTTAGTTCTATTAAATAAAAGCTGTTATCTTTTTTTGAAAGCACTGCCTCAACCTCAATAGGCCCGCGCCATTTTAACGAGCTTACAACCTTCTCTGTAAGGGCTATCAAATCATTGTTCTTTATGCTTACGCCTGCCCATCCCTTGCCCTTGTCTGTAAGCACTAACTTCTTCATGCAGACAATCCCTGTTGCCCTGTTTCCATTGCCAATTGCCACTGCATTGAACTCCTCTCCTTCTATGCATTCCTGCAAAAGCACAGGGTAGCCCCATTTAGCGGCTATCCTGTGCGCATAACTTGCGGCATCTTCAATTGAATTTGCCTTATATGCCTCATAGAAAATACCTTTTACCATGACAGGCAAATCTTTTTCTTTAAGGTCAATCTTGTTTGGATCGGTTATCAAACTGGTCTTCGGGGTCTTTAGTCCATGAGTCTCTGCAAATTTAGAGAGACTTATCTTTGACCTCTTATTAAACTGCTCTTCTGTAGAGATAAAGAGGTGTATGCCAAGCCGCAGCAGCTCATCCTGAATCTTGATAAAGTTAGGAAGTTCCGAATCAAGTGTTGGTATTATGATATTTAAACTTTCCCTTTCATGAATATAGAGAATTCTCTGAAAGAGGGCGTCTTTCCCCGTGCTTGGATAGGGCATTAGATAGGCTGAGTCGATCAGGCTGCTGTCAAGTATTCCGGGTTCAAGGGCGTCATAGGCAAGCCCGATTATATTACCGCTAAAGCCAGGATGTTCCCTCAGACATCTAACTACAGGGACTCCGGGGCTAGGCGTATCAACAGCATTAAGGCCTGTGACCGCCACATTATACATTTTTCACAACTCCACAGTTTGTCAATTGATTGATAAAGTCGAGGATGTCAAGCTCTGCTGTATTATCATCAACCTCGTATTCGTTAACTATAGACTCCTTTATTTCATTTATATCCTTTCCATCCTTCAGTGCTGTGAATAAAAATGCCCCTGTATTGTTTGTTGTAAATATACTGCCTGTGGATGGGTCAAAGATAAGGCCTGTCTCACTTACGGCAAGCCCTTTTAATCTGTCTACATCAATATTAAGGGGCATATAATAAATAGCCCCACGTATATGACACTGAATAACCTCCTGCCTTGAAACCGAACTTCTGGCAGAGGATGTCTGTTTGCTGGCATTCAGATTTAGGTATCTTCTTTGTCCAGAGGGCTGCCTCAAAGGTGCCATTTTTAAACTTTGTATCAATCGGTATTTTCACTGTCTCCGTCCCTTTTTTTATCACAAAAAGGTAGCTCGCTGACTCCTTTGCGATATCCTTTACACCAACCGGATACAGCGTCACTCCAAGGACTCTATCGTTTTCAATTGATGTAACCGTGACCTCTAATTGCGCCTTTCGGTTATCTTTGACTACAGAGTAACCAAACATATAATCTGAATCCATGGCAAAAGAGTCCTGACTAAAGCAAACCGATAAGAGCAGCAAAGAAATAAGGATAAATTTTTGAACCATTTTTCCTCCTTCTAAAAGGTGTATTTTAAGCCGCCTGTATAATAGGTTGCGCCATTAAGGGGCATATAATAAATAGCCCCACGTATATGACACTGAATAACCTCCTGC
>JASEHP010000077.1:0-1066 GCA_030018605.1 Thermodesulfovibrionales bacterium | reverse complement strand
GAACCATTTTTCCTCCTTCTAAAAGGTGTATTTTAAGCCGCCTGTATAATAGGTTACGCCGTACTTATCGTTTATATCAGAGTTTTTAAATCTCTCATAAGTAATATCAGCATATGCCTCAAGTCTCTCTGTTATGTTATATACAGCAGAAAATCCCGCGCTTCCTTTCTGAATGTCAGCGACGTTATAGGCAATCCCTAAATCAGGGTCATAAGCATATAATCTTTCGCCAAACAGCGCATATAATGAAAGGGTGAGTTTTTTGGGTATTGCATAATAGGCAATCTTTTCTTCAACTGCAAAAGCGTTATTTTTACTCTGAACCATTTTGCTTAAGTCATTATAGTAAAACCTTGTCTGCGACCAGAGCTTCCGGTTGAAGAGGGCAAATCCGCCTGTGGCAGTGTATTGTTTGGCTATTGTATCATCGTAATCAATATGTGCATATCCTGCATCAAAATATTTGCTTCCATCAGATGATTTATAGGCAGCTGACACATAAGGAATTAAGGTGTTATCAGAATTATTATCGTCGCTTGAGATATGATGCACAGCAATTCTGCCCCCAAGGTAATTGCCGTCATTTAATTTATAAAACAAAAAGTATGCTATATCGGCATTAAACCCATCAATGTCACTAAGCGGCTGCTTTCTGTTTAAGACAGAGCTTTTTAAGCTAATATCTAACCCGTAATTGTTCTTATCAAAAGACATGTAAGAGAGCTTTATCGTCTCAGATAAAATGCTGTCTCTCTGCTGACTTCCTGAATATGAGCCATAGGTTACATGACCTGAAAGGGATAATGACTGATGAGGCTCATTGGCAAATGCCATTGCTGATACAAGCAGAGACGTCAAAAGGATTACTGCTGATTTAATCTTCATAGACTCCCTCCTAATGTTAAGAGTTATTGGCAATAAGACGACTATTTCCCAAATAATATCAAGGCTAAATGGGTATTGTCAAGTCTTCGCATTAAATCTGTTCTACCAATTTAGAAATGTCCTATTCTTGCCAATTTAGAAATGTCCGCTTTTTGTATTTTACCTTATAGCTCCATCTTTT
>JASEHP010000076.1 GCA_030018605.1 Thermodesulfovibrionales bacterium | reverse complement strand
TAACGGGTAAAACCCGTTTATATAAATCTTATAACACAAATTCTTAGTAGGAGGAGTTCATGTCTGTAAAAGTAGCGATTAACGGATTCGGAAGGATTGGAAGGGTTTTTTTAAGACAGAGCGCAGGTTATAAAGATTTTGAGATTGTTGCAATAAATGACCTCACAGACGCAAAAACCCTTGCGCACCTGCTTAAGTACGACTCTGTGCATGGAATATTTAATGCAGATGTAAAAGCAACTGACAGCGGCATAAGCATCAACGGAAAGGAAATAAAAGTCCTTGCAGTAACAGAGCCTGAAAAGCTTCCATGGAAAAGTCTCGGCGTTGATGTTGTCCTGGAATCAACAGGAAGATTTACAGACAAGGCATCAGCCTCAAAACATCTCGATGCAGGGGCAAAATGGGTGATAATATCGGCGCCTGCAAAAGACCCTGATGTTACAGTATGTCTTGGAGTAAACGAAGAGGCGCTGGACCCTTCAAAACATAAGATAATCTCCAATGCGTCATGCACAACAAACTGCCTTGCGCCTGTGGCAAAGGTGCTGCATCAGGAATTCGGCATAGTGAGAGGCTTGATGACAACAATACATTCATATACCAATGACCAGCGCATTCTTGACCTTCCGCATAAAGATTTAAGAAGGGCAAGGGCTGCTGCAATGTCAATGATACCGACGACAACAGGCGCTGCAAAAGCAGTGGGCCTTGTTTTGCCTGAACTAAAAGGCAAGCTTGACGGCATGGCAATAAGGGTTCCGGCCCCCAATGTATCTGTTGTAGACCTTGTGGCTGAACTTAAAAAAGATGCGACTGCCGAGGAAGTGAATGCAGCCTTGAAAAAAGCGGCTGAAGGAAAGATGAAAGAGATTCTTCAATATACGGAAGAGCCTGTTGTATCAATAGACTTTAACGGCAATGCCCATTCTTCTATTGTTGACGCATCTGTCACAAAGGTTCTGGAAGGCAGAATGGTAAAAATCATAGCATGGTATGATAATGAGACGGGTTACAGTTCGCGGGTGCGCGACCTGATAATCTATCTCACAAAAAGGAGTTAGTCTGAAATGGCAAAAAAAAACAACAATCCTGCCCCGATTAAGGATGTCCTGAACAAACTTACAATTGAAGAGCTGAACATTAAAGGCAAGAGGGTTTTTATAAGGGCGGACTTTAATGTGCCTCTTGATGATAACCTTACCATAACAGACGACGGCAGGATTCGTTCCACCCTGCCTTCAATAGATTATGCAATAGACGAAGGAGCAAAGGTTATACTTGCTTCACATCTCGGAAGGCCCAAAGGCAAGGCAGACCCAAGATTTACACTTGCGCCTGTTGCAAAGAGACTCCAGAGGCTTCTTGGCAAGGAGGTTATCTTTGCGCCCGACTGCATAGGGCCTCAGGTGACAAGCATTGTTTCAAAGATGAAGGAAAGAGACGTCCTTCTTCTGGAAAATCTCAGGTTCCATCCCGGAGAAGAAAGAAACGACGAAGATTTTGCCAAGGCGCTTGCAAAGCTTGCTGATTATTATGTGAATGATGCCTTTGGAGCGGCGCACAGGGCGCACGCATCAGTGGTCGGCATCACAAAATTTCTGCCTTCAGTAGCAGGCTTTCTGATGAGAAAGGAAATCGAATATCTTAAGGGGACCGTACACAATCCTGTAAGGCCGTTTGTCGCCATACTCGGAGGCGCAAAAGTTTCAGGCAAGATAGGAGTTCTTGAGAATCTTCTTGATAAGGTTGACAAGGTTATAGTCGGCGGCGGAATGGCATACACCTTTATTAAGGCAATGGGCTACGAAGTCGGGGATTCGCTTGTAGAGGCGGAGATGCTTGAATTTGCAGAGGTGATAAGGAAAAAGCTTATAGCTAATAATGTGAAATTTTATCTTCCTGTTGACAGTGTGGTAGCGCAGAGCATGGAGGCCGGCTCAGAGACAAAGCTGGTTACCACTCAGGAAATTCCAAAAGGCTGGAGAGCGCTTGATATAGGCCCCGCATCTGTCAAGCTTTTCTCGGAGGCGCTGCAGGATGCAAAGACAATAATATGGAACGGACCCATGGGAGTTTTTGAGATAGACGCATTTTCAAGGGGCACTTTCGGCATTGCCCATTCAGTGGCTGACGCATATGCGCTCACAATAGTCGGTGGAGGAGACACTGGCCTCGCAGTGCACAAGGCAGGCGTATCCGATGCGATATCTTTCATATCAACAGGAGGCGGGGCATCGCTGCAGCTTCTTGAAGGCAATGAACTGCCCGGCATTGCGGCACTGACAGACCGGAGGGAAGAATAAAGAGTGCGTCAAAGTGTCATAGTGTCAAAGGGTCAAAGTTCTTGATGCTCTGATACTTTGATACTCTGATGCTTTGACACTTTTTTGATGGGCGATTAGCTCAGTGGGAGAGCGCTTCCTTCACACGGAAGAGGTCGTGGGTTCGATACCCCCATCGCCCACCATTTTGAAATGAACTTACCCGCCGATCTGCGACATTGCCTGAAAGACATTAAGGTCGCTTTTGTCGCTGATATTGTGCCTTTCCGGTTTTATCTCAATTGCAAGCCTGAGGAGCCTCTCTATTTCATCATCGGGCGCGCCGCCTCTTAATGCAGGCTTTAAATCAATCTCTGTTTCAGAGAATAAACACGGCTTGAGTTTTCCGCTTGAAGTCAGTCTCAGGCGGTTGCACTCTTCGCAGAAATGGTGGGTTATTGCGCTTATAAAACCGATGACGCCTTGCGCATCTTTAAGCCTGAAATATTTTGACGGCCCGTTTTTTCTTACGCGCACAGGCGTAAGCGGACCCAAGGTCTCAACAGCAGCCTTTATCTCATCGCGGGATATGTACTTGTCTGCACTCCAGAACCCGCGGCTTCCAAAAGGCATGAACTCTATGAACCTCACATGATAATCGCTGTTGAGAGTTATTTTCGCAAAGTCTATTATCTCATCGCCGTTAAGCCCTTTTATGGGAATCATATTTATCTTGACAGGCATCATCCCGCTTTTCCTTGCAGTCTCTATCCCGCGGAGGACAACGTTAATATCCCCGCCTCTTGTTATCTCTTTAAATCTTTCAGGCATGAGCGAATCAAGGCTTACATTTACTCTGTCAACGCCTGATTCTATGAGCTTTTCCGCATACTTCTCAAGCAGGATGCCGTTTGTTGTAATGCTGAGGTCTTCTATGCCTGGGATATTTTTTATTGAGGAAGTCAGGCTTGTAATGTCTTTTCTTGACAGGGGCTCGCCGCCTGTTATCCTTATTTTTCTGACGCCGAGCCCCGATGCTATTCTTATTATTCTTAATATCTCTTCATAAGACAGAATCTTTTTGTGCTCTATCAGCCGCAGTCCATCAGAAGGCATGCAATAGACGCAGCGCAGGTTGCATCTGTCAGTGATGGAGATGCGCATGTAATCTATTGTTCTGTTAAATTTATCTCTCAGCTCTCTCATCTACTTTTTGCCCTTTTTGTTCATCTCCTCTATTTTCTTCTTTGCGAGGGCAGCTTCTTTGGATTTTGGATATTTTTCTTTGAGCTGTTCGAGAATTCCTCTTGCCGCCTTCTTATCTCCCATCTCAATGAATGAATAGCCCTGTTTTAAAAGAGAGCCCGGAGCCTTCTCACTTTTGGGATAATTTTTCAGGAGCGCATCATATTCAACAATTGCGCCTGCGTAATCTTCTTCAGCGTAATAGGTTTCAGCTATCCAGAACTGGGCATTGCCCGCAAGCTTCTCTTTCGGAAACTCTTTCAAAAACGCCTCAAATTTTTCTCTCGCCTCTTTGTATTTTTTGTCTCTAAAGGAGGTATAGGCTGCCCCATATGCTTTTACAGGATCTTTTACTTCAGGGGTTTTTGTTTCCGGTGGTTTTGTCTCTTCAATCTCAGGTTTCTTTTCTTTTTTTACATCTTTTACATCGGGCTTGTCTTTTAGCGCGGCATCCGTATCTGTTTTTGAAGAGAGCTTTGACTGCATCTCCTTCACCTGTGCTTCAAGGGCTGTTATCTGTGCGCGTAACAGGTCCACCTCTGAAGATTTATCTTTCAGAGACTTGTCAATAAAATATTTATTCTCATCAAACCTTCCTGTCAAAGATTGAAGGTCTTTTGAGATTCCCGAGACCTCTGAGCGGAGCGACACCATGCCTTCCCTTATCGCATTAAGCGAGTCTTCTTTTGCCGATTTTTCTTTGATCTCGGCAATCTCTGTCTTAAATGCGGATTTTGTCTCTGATGTTTCTTTTTTAATATCAAAGGAATCTTTTTTAAGATGATTAATATCAGCCTTCATTACTTCAAGGTCATCAGTTATACAGCCTGCAAGAAACAACAAAACAATTACAATAAACCTTTTCACTTACTTGCCTGCTTTCCCTGATACAAACTGAACCCTCCTGTTTTTCTGCCAGCAGTCTTCGGTCTGCTCTTTGCAGAGGGGTTTCTCCTCACCATAACTGATTGTGTCAAGCCTATTTTTTGTCACCCCTGCCGATGCGATGTAATCCCTTGCAGATTTTGCCCTTTTTTCTCCGAGGGCAAGATTGTATTCATTAGTCCCTCTCTCGTCACAGTGCCCTTCAAGGATCATTTTTGCATCCTTATTTTTTATCATCCAGTCTGCTACGGACTTCAGGGTCGGCTTTGCATCTTCCCTTATAGTGTATTTGTCAAAATCAAAAAGTATATTCCCGAACTGGTAAGATTTTGCCTCAACTTCCTTTACCGGCATAGTCTCTACTTTTTTAGGCTCTGCCTTTGCCACCGTAACCGGCTCTTCTGCTTTCATCGGTGTTTGCTCAACAGGAGCAGCTTTTTGAGCTGTTTCCTTTGGCGCTTCCTGCGTAACAGGTGCGGTTACTACCTTTTTTGCGCATCCTGCAAAAACGAAAACTAAAACAAAAGCCAGAAACAATAAAAAAATCCTTTTCATAAAACCTCCTTCTTTATTTAATTTGGCGACCACCTTGGTCCAAAGGCCCGTAACCACGGCGGTGTTATTTTCTTTTGCGATTCTCCGTTTGCCCTCATTATGTAAATGCCGCTGCCTCCGTTTCTGTCAGACGAGAATATTATAAATCTTCCATCAGGAGAAAATGAAGGGTCTTCGTTATTCCATTTGTCCGTGAGTTGGGTAAGCGCTGAGCCGTCAGGCGAGATAATGAAAATCTGGTGCTTGCCTGAGACTCTGCCGACGAACACAATCTTCTTGTTCTCAGGCGACCAGCTTGGAGAGGTATTATACGAGCCTTCAAATGTCAGCCTTCTTGTGTCATGTCCGTTCCTGTTCATTATATATATCTGAGGGGTCCCGCCGCGGTCTGATACAAATGCAACCAGCTTCCCGTCAGGCGAAACAGCAGGCGAGATCTCTATCCATCTTGCAGAGGTTATCCGTGTAACTTTTGAGTCTGAAAATCTTAAATTATATAAACCATACGTCTCATCCTGCGAAGATGAAAACATAATCTCATCTCCGTCAGGGGAAAAATTGCCTGAGATATTAAGTCCTCTTGAGGAAAAAACCTTTTTTTCCGTCATTTTTGTAAAGTCTAACAAATATATTCCCCATTGTCCACCCCTTTCAGATGAGTAAACGATCCTGCTGCCGTCTTGCGACCAGTGCGGTCTAAGGACAAAATTCCCTTTGATTCCAAGCCGTTTAATGTCTGTGCCGTCCCAATCCATTGTATAAAGACCCTTTTTGCCCTCATCTTCTGCAACAAATGCCACCTTTGTCCTGAATATGCCTTTTTCGCCTGTTATATGCCGGTATATATCGTCTGCAATGCTGTGGCCAAGATGCCGTATCGAAGCCCTTGCTCCTTTGTATTCTTTCCTTAAGACCTCTCTCGCTTCGCTTGTATCATAAAGCGATACAACTGCTGTAAGGTTTTGTTCTCCGTGCACAGTTCCCTTTATGACAGCCTCTGCGCCGATTACAGTCCAGTTTTTAGGATTGAATGCCTCGGTAGATTTTTCTATGTAGGCAGCCCTGTCAATGGAGAGGAAAAAACCTGCAAATTCAAGGTCATCCCTTATGATGTCTGCAATCTGTTTTCCCTCCGTGCCGCTGAATTCCTGAATAGCTATCGGAAGTTTTTTTATTGCTGGAGAGGTTATGTCAATGTATATCTTAGCGTCAGCAACAGTAGACAGTAAACAGTAAACAGTAAACAGCAGAAGCGCAGCAGAGCAAAAGCGCAGCAGAGCAGAAGCGCAGAAATCTTTTGCTCCGTTTTTACTGACACCCGATACCTGACACCCGACACTTTTCTTCATGGTTTAAATACCAATCCTATTTCCATCTCATGTGGCGGAGGAGAAAGAGGGCTTGCTTTATTAATGGCTCTAAGAACAGAGCGGTCAAAGAGAACATTGCCCGAGCTTTTTTCGACACTGTTTATCTTAACAGTTCCGTTCGACATTATCGTTACCCAGATTACTGCCTCAAGGTTTTTTCCCCATGCCTCCGGAAAGGCCCAGCGCTGCCTTATCTCTTTTTCAATCCTATCGGTATAACCTTCTAATATTGAAGTTTCATTACCTCCGTTTTTTACAGGAGGAGAGATTTCTTTTGTATCTTTCCCTTGCTTGTCAGCGCCCTTGATGGAAACCATGTTTCTCAGCTTAACAACGCGCTTTGCCTTTTTTGTTGCCTCCAATGCTGCTATTCTGTCCGAGATGTATTGCTTTGAATCCTCTGAGGCGTTGCTTTTTGAAGGCTCTGAAGGCAGCTTCATTTTTTGCTCGGGCTCTTCTATCTGTGACGCTGTCCCTTCTTTGCCCCGCGCGAACGATCCGCTTACTTCAGTGCTGACGAGGCTTACAATATACGCAGAGGGCAGAGTAAAATGATTTGCATTTTTAATTGTTATCAGTGCTGTAAAGATAAAGGTCAGGTGAAGCAAGAAAGAGAAGAATGCCGTGGCTGGAAGGCTTGGTTCCTTCATTTCCCTTCTATCTTTATCTTAGGCTCGGTTATCATTCCGAGTTTCTCTATCCCTGCCTCCTTTATGTCGCTCATCACCTGAACAACAAAGCCGTAGGGCACATCCTTATCAGCTTTAAGAAAGACATTCGGATTTAATTTGCTGATTGCAGTAAGCTTCTGCTTTATCTCAGACATAGACATCGGTTTGTCATTCATAAAAATAATGCCGCCTTTTTTAACGATAAGCGTTATTCTTTCTTCAGGAGGCAGGTCTTTGCCTTTTGCCTGCGGGAGGTTTACGTCAATGCCCTGCTGGAGCAATGGCGCTGTCACCATAAAGATTATAAGCAGCACGAGCATTACGTCCACGAAGGGCGTTACATTTATCTCTGAAAGCACATTTC
>JASEHP010000075.1 GCA_030018605.1 Thermodesulfovibrionales bacterium | reverse complement strand
GGAATAGGACATTTCTACTTTGGTAAAACCGGACATTTCTATTTTGGTATTACATAAATAAAGAATAGCAAAAAACCGGCAAGAAGAGAAGAGCCTTATAAAATAAAAATGCAAATAATAAGAACAACTCGTGATAAAGCTCTATTGCGAACATCTGGAAGGAAATATTATCCTAAGACATGGATAACTATCTTGACACCCAAAAAAGCGTAATCATTTCCTCGCCTGCCGGCTCGGGTAAAACAGAAAAGCTGGCAAGGCGGTATATAAGCCTTCTTCTTGACGGCTCTGAGATAGAAAAAATCCTCTGCATCACATTCACTGAAAAGGCGGCAGCGGAGATGAAGGAAAGAATCTTCAACATCCTTGAAAGGGAAAATCCCGGACTGTTCTCCAAGATTAAAGAAAAGATGCCGCTGATGAGAATATCAACCATCCACGCATTCTGCCTTAAACTGCTGAAACGTTTTTCGATAGAACTCGGAGTAGACCCTTCGCTTGATGTCATGGATGAGTTTGAGGCATCTCTCCTCTGGTCAGAGGCTGTCTATGAATGCGTGATGGAAGAGAAAGACAAGCCTGCGCTGTTTTTTGACATGATGAAAGACAGGGGGATTAAGGGATGGGATAAGGTATTTTCAATCCTTAATACGCTGTACGGCAAAAGGCCTGTATCGGAACTGCTCGTAAAAACTACAGAAAATGAGATAAATCCCCCCATCCCCCCTTTGACAAAGGGGGGCGAGGGGGGATTTTCCGAAGAAAAAAGAATCCTTGATCTCTACTCAAAATGTCTTGAACAATATAAAAACAAAAAACTTGAAAGGCGTCTCCTTGATTTTGATGACCTTGAGGTTATGACATACGAAGCGCTTGTAAGCCACCCTGAATGGCAGAACATCCTCTACTCGTTTGACGAGCATACAGACCATATACTCGTTGATGAGTTTCAGGATACAAATTCAATCCAGTGGCAGATTATAGACAAACTCACGGAAGAATGGCGCTCGGGCATTGGATCAAAAAGGAGCAAGGGGAAAACTCCCACGATATTCCTTGTCGGAGACGACAAGCAGTCAATCTATCTCTTCAGGGGAGCAAACGCAGGCGTGTTTGAAGAAGCAAAAAGCAGGCTTTCCGAATGGCTCGGCAATGAATATCACTTTGAAGAGGCAAAAGAAAATTTTAGGAGCCTGCCTGCAATCATAAACTTTGCAAACACCCTCTTTGAGAAACTCATGCCCCCTGCCCTTCATGAGACATGGCGGACAAGATACGCACATTTTGAGGCAACAAGGAAAGGAGAAGGAAGAGTTGAGCTTGCGCTTGCGGAAGCAGGAGACAACATTAAGCAAAGCCGCATAAAAGAGGCGTCTGTTTTGGCAAAAAGAATCAAATCCCTTGCAGGCATATATGAAATATTTGACGGAGACAAGAAAAGGCCCTGCGCCTTTGGAGACATGGCAGTGCTTTTAAGAAAGAGGACTCACCTCGCATCATTTGAGAGCGCGCTGAGAAAAGAGCATATACCCTTTATTGTGGTGAGAGGCATAGGTTTCTATGATGAGCCTGAGGTTGCTTTGCTGGGGGAACTCCTTTCTTTTATTATTGACCCTTATGATGACTACAGCCTTTTCTGCGTGCTGAGAAGCCCGCTGTTCGGAATTGATTATGAAACCCTCTTAAATCTGATTGCGGAAAACAACCAGCCTCTCATAAATAAACTTCAGGTCGTTGCGACTCGCAACCGAGCTGAGCTGGAATTCTCAGGGATATTCAGGATGCTTCATAACTGGATAGAGAAATCAAAGATCACGCCGCTTGCAGTAATACTTGAAGAGGCGCTCACAGAGACAGAAGGCTGGAAACACTACAGGGAAAAACAGAGGCAGGCTAACATAAAGAAATTCATAAAACTCATTGAGTCCTATGAATCAACAGGGTTTTCAGGCATTGAGATACGGGAGAAACTTATCAAGGCAAGGGATGGGGATGAGCCAAAGGCAAATATAAACACCGAGGGAATGAACGCAGTAAAGATAATGACAATACATGCTGCGAAGGGGCTTCAGTCCCCGATGGTATTTCTGCCGTCTCTCGACGAGACAGACACCCCAAGAAGCAGTTCAATCGTCATAGATGAAGAAGGCAGCAGGATTTCAATCGCATACGAAGAAGATTCTGCAAAAAGGAAAAATATTTCGGCATTCTCAAAAAGGAAGGAAAAAGAACTTGAGGAAGGAAAACGTCTCTTTTACGTAGCTGTTACAAGGGCAAGGGATTTTCTGTGCATGCTCGGCACATTGAATAAAGAGAAATCTCCCGCAGGAAGGCTTGCGTATCTCACAGAAAATTTTGACGTAATAAAGAATGGAAAAATAAACAGCAGCACTGATTTTTTTGAAATACTTACCGAAACTGAGATAGAACAACTTTATTCTGCTCGGTTTCGAGTCGCAACGACTTCCCTTCCCTCTCGCCCCGATCAAATAGGGGTTCTTCATCCCGATGTTTTGGGACAGGAGCCTGTATTCACAGAGCCGCTGCCTTTCACAGCAGATGTAAAATGGAGAGACGTTACAGAGGACTTAGACATAAGGATAACTCACGGCGAAGAATGGGTCATGCTCGGCAAGATTTTTCACAGGATATTTGAAGAACTCTCAAAGGGAATCCTGACGCCCGAAGGCGTAAATGAAAGAACTCTCTCTCTGCTGAAAAATGAATTCCTTTCTAATGAGGATATTCAGAAACTCAGCAGTATTGTCCTCAGCGATTTTCAGTCGCTGAAAGTAAACGGACATCTAAATAATATAATTCTGCCCCGTGAAAATTCATTTTCCGAATTGCCCTTCATCCTTCAGAAAGGCGCTACTGTTTTCAGAGGAAGAATTGACAGGGTAATCATTGAAAACAATATTGCTATTATTTATGACTACAAGACATTTCCCGTAAAAGATGAAGATATGCCTTTACTCTCCGAAAAATACAGGTTTCAAATGGATATCTATAAGGAAGCGGCAGGCAAAATCCTCTTCATGAAAACAAAAGCTTACCTCCTCTTCACGCATAAGGGACTATTGGTGGAGGTATAGAAATGTCAGCTATGCCTTATAAAACGCCGCTGACCTGAGCGGTTTTGAGAGGGTGTATCTTATATGGTCGTTTATCATGCCCGAAAGCTCTGCAAAGAGATTTCCTGACGGTTTTATCCTTTCTGCCAGGGAACCGTCCCATTTTCGCAGGCTTTCATAAAGCTTAATAGACCCCTGAGAAAGTTTCACGTGTGAATCAATGCCTGTGGCGCAATCCCCGCAGAGTATGGCTCCGTGTGAGACATAGAAGCTGAATCCGGACTTTCCGCACCTTGCGCAGCCGTTAAGCCTCGGAGCATAACCCGCAAGGTCAAGAAATTTTACTTTATAGAGCATTACAGTAAGCAGCGCATCGCAGTCCTTTTCCATTGTGCTCAGTATATCCAGAAGAAGCTTAAATATTTTTTTATTTGCTTCATGCTCCGGAAGCAGATTTATGGTAAGCTCTATTATCTCAGAGACTTTCAAAAAACAATCCAGACTCTCTCTTATAAACTTAAACGGTAGGATTATATCTGACTGTGTCAGTCTCGGAAGGTTTGCATCTTCCTTTCCCCAGAATGATATCTTTGAGTATGTAAGGGGCTCAAGGCTGCTTCCGAACCTGCTCTTTATCTTTCGCGGGCTTTTGGCAAACGCCTTTATAATGCCGAAATCATAAGTTAGATATGTTACTATGAGGTCTGCTTCTCCGAAAGGGATGGTTTTTAGGACAATGCCTTCAGTTCTCTTCAGCATACAAACGTTATGGCGTTATTGCGTTGAGCGTTTTAGCGATTCTTTTAACTCTATAACGCTATAACACACATCGCTATAACGCTACATCACATTTCCGAAATCCTCGGGCTTAAGATTTTTAAGCCATTCATCAAGCTCATCCTTGGTTCTCTTTTCAAGGATGTTTTCTTCAACAAAAATAGGAGCATTAACTCTCAGGGCAACTGCGATTGCATCGCTGGGCCTTGAATCTATTGATGTCTCGTCCTTGCCGTCATTGAGATAGATGAGGGCGTAATAAGTATTGTCAAGTATTTCGGTAACCGCAACCCCCGTAATTTTCATCTTAAGACTGTGCGCCATGTTTTTAATAAGGTCGTGGGTCAAAGGCCTTGGCGTTACAACCTTTCCGAGCGCAAGCGCAATGGAATCTGCCTCCGGTTTTCCGATCCATATAGGCAGGGTGGCTGTCCCCTCAGCATTCTTCAGAAGCAGGATATACATACTGCTGCGCGGGTCAAACAATAAACCTTCAACTGTCATGCGGACAAGCATAATTATTAAACCTTATAAAATAAAAGTTGTTTTAAGGTAACATTATCACGCTGGATTGTTCAACAGGAGACAGAAAACGCAGGATATTGATATGACTTCTATTTCAATCCGATTACAGCCTCTCTTATTCTCTTTACCCCTTTCTCAAGATTTTCCATAGAAGTCGCATAAGAAAGCCTTATGTGATTGTCATCTCCGAATGCGTCGCCCGGCACAAGGGCAACATTTGCCTTTTCAAGAAGATGGAGCGCAAGGTCAGATGACGAAGAGATTTTTTTCCCGTCAGCCTGCCTGCCGTACAATTTTGATGTGTTGGGGAATGCGTAAAAAGCGCCTGTAGGAGTAAGGCAGCTCATGCCCTGGATTGCATTAAGTTCAGACACAAGATATTTCCTTCGCTTGTCAAATTCAGCAAGCATTGTCTTTATAAAACCCTGCGGGCCTGTTAATGCCTCAACAGCCGCCTTCTGCGCAATTGATGTGGGGTTTGACGTTGACTGGCTCTGTATATTAGTCATCGCCTTGATTATATCTTTAGGGCCTGCTGTATAACCAATCCTCCATCCTGTCATCGCATACGCCTTTGAAAGCCCGTTCACAATAAGGGTTCTGTTTTTTATCTCGTTTCCGAGCGATGCGATGCTTGTATGCGCAAATCCGTCATAGGTAAGCTTCTCATATATCTCATCAGAAATCACATAGAGGTTATGCTCCAATACAATGGCTGCTATGTCTTCAAGTGTCTTTCTGTCATAGGTAAGTCCTGTAGGATTTGAAGGAGAATTAAGTATGATTGCCTTTGTCTTTTTTGTTATATGAGATTTAAGCGCGTCTGCTTTGAGCATGAATTTATCTTTCTCGTAGGTCTTCACAAAAACAGGTGCGGCATCATTTAAAATCACCTGATCAGGATAAGAAACCCAGTAAGGAGACGGTATTATAACCTCATCGCCATTTCCGTAAAGCGCCTGTGCGATATTATAGAGGCTGTGCTTTGCGCCGCACGAAACAATCACCTCTTCGCGTGAGTATTCAAGTCCGTTGTCTTTCCTGAATTTTTGTATGATTGCGTCTTTAAGGGGGTCAATGCCTCCGACAGGAGTGTATTTTGTAAAACCATCCTTTATCGCCTTTATGGCAGCCTCTTTTATATTTTCAGGAGTGTCAAAATCAGGCTCGCCTACCCCGAAATTCACGACATCAGCCCCTGCTGCCTTCATTGCTTTTGCCTTTGCATCAATCGCAAGTGTCGGTGATGGTTTTATATTTTTTGCCCTTTCAGAAAGCATGCGCAAACCCTCCATTCAGTTTTGCCGTTCAAGATAAGCAGGCTTTAATAAGTGATATTGAAATATTTTTTAAGGGCTTCTTTTGCCCCGGTCTTCCCGAGGGAAGAAGCCTTTTTCCACGCTTCTATGGCTTCGTTGTCTTTATGCTGGTAATACAAGGCATAGCCAAGGCTCTCCCATGCAGCGCCGTATGAGGCGTCAATCTCTATTGATTTTCGGTAATAACCTTCTGCCTTCGCATATTCTTTCTGGAATTCATATACCAGCCCGAGATTGTTATAGTAAGCAGGGTCCTTGCCGTAAAGCTGGATTGCCTTTTCAAAAGCGCTTATCGCCTTCGGATAGTCTTTCTTGTTGGTATAAAGATTTCCCATATAGAAATACGAAAGATCATGGTCTGGTTTCAATGTAACAACTTTCTGATAATAACCTATCGCCTTGTCAATATCATATTTGTTGAACTCTTTATTGCTGTAAAGAAACCCCATGTTGTAATAAACCATATGATTGTCGGGATTAACTGCGCTTGCTTTGTTGTACCAGTGCTCTGCCTCTGAAAAATTCTTGTCTTTTGTCTCAAGGATAATGCCCATATTAATCATTGCATTTACATAACCTGGATTAATCTCTATGGTCTTCTTCTAATAATCCTTGCTTTCTGCATACTGTTTCGTATCCTCATAGAGGATTCCCATGTTGTAGTAAGCCATATAATATTTCGGGTCGCTCTGAATGGCTTTCTTATACCACACCTCCGCCTCTTTGTATTTTTTAGCTTTCCACGCGACAAGCCCTATGCCGTTGAGTGCAAGGGTATAGTTTGGATCTATATCAAGCGACTTTTTATACCACTTCTCTGCATTCTGATGGTCATTCAACCTTGAGTATGCCAGCCCGATGTTATTAAAAGCGTCTTTTGCCATGGGATTCAGAGCCACAACCTTGCTGTAATATCCTATGGCTTTTTGATATTCTCCTTTTTCGTTATAAGCATAGCCCAGCTCAAACAAAGCATTCTCGGTTTTAGGATCAATGCTCACAGCTTTCTGATAATATTCTATTGCCTTATCCGGGTCTTTCTTGTTCCATTTGTAATCGTAGCCTTTTGAATAATAATCAGAAGCTTTGCCGGGCGGCAAACTTGCGACCGTAGGTTTTTCCTTTTTAACATCTTCTGACTCTGCGCCGGTAGCAACAATCTTAAGGGCTTTTTGCAGAGACTCTGCGAGTGAAAAGGCTACTGCATCCTGCAGCGCATACATTTCGCGAAATGACTTCCTTTCATCAGCAGTGCTTAGTACTTTTCCTGTCTGCACCTCTACGAAACGTGCAGTGATGCGGACCTCATCTCCCACAACCTGAAATGCTCCTATGACAACTATATCAACGCCGGCTATTTTACCTGCTTTAACAGCTGTGCTCTCATCCACCACTCCAGCTTTTTGCAATCCCATTTCTTGAAACGCCTTATCCAGTTGAGCCCGCTCAATAAGCGATACTCCCCTTATGCTACCTAATTTTGCTGTAATTGTTTCGGGAATCGCTTCAGACAACCAGTTAAGATCCTGTTTTTGCATCAGGTTTTTAAAAGGCAAAACAGCAATCCTTTTTTCCTGAGCGCTTGCCTCTGCAAAAGAAAGCAAAAGAACCAAGACAATTACAATTTTTTCCATATCTTTCTCCCGACTTCGGGTCTATTTTAAATATATATGATTTCTATTAGTTTGTAAATTAATATAAACCTGACTGTAGAGAACACATAAACTGTCCGTATCTGTAGCACATAAACTGTCCGGTTTAAG
>JASEHP010000074.1 GCA_030018605.1 Thermodesulfovibrionales bacterium | reverse complement strand
AAACACCACTTGAAGTCGCTTCTTCTTGTGTTGCACTTCGAGGTTGAATGTGGGGCATGAATGCTCCTTTTTACTCTTTAAAAGATGCAATGACTTGATTTTTCTCGAAACCTCCCGCTTCACCTCGCCAGTTGGATTTGAACTCTACGTTTTGCGATTCAAGCGATTTTAAAGTCATATTTTCTTTTCCATTTTTATAACCTGCTCGGCTACCTTTCTTCATGACGGGATAATAGGGGATGTCCCTCTTTTTCCCAAAGACAAGGGAAGCAATCGGCATCTTGCGTCTGTCTAATCCTAAAAAACTCATATCAGATATTCCCTGAAATATTTCAAAAACTCTCCGGGCGTAACGATTTTCAGGTTTGAGTGAACACGGATATTTTTGTCGATGAAATGTTTTCTATCCCATGTGACAAGAAAATCGACACCAGCGTCCACTGCGGCAGCAAGAATAGGCGCATCATCCGGATTAATTACAGTCAAGAATCTTTTAATTTCCTTCCAGTGAGGGTCATCAATTAACACAGGGGCGAGTAATTCAATGAACTTTCTGTATTCATTCAGCAGCTCCGGCAGCTTATCTTCAATATTTCTGTCCGCCTCAACAATAATCTGTCTTGATACGAAAACTTCTATCAAACCGGTTTCAGCAAGCTGCAACACTGCCCGCGCTGCACCTTTTGCTGATGCAATACCGGTGATCAAAGCGCTTGCGTCAAGAAAGACCTTATGCCTTTGCTTTCGCATATGTCTCTTTTGAATATCTCTTTCTCTGTTCCCTCAGGTTACTGAGAAGATTGTCGAGTGTAAGCCCTTTTTTCTTCATTGCGGTCTCCATTTTTCTCGACAGGGCGTCACCGCTAAGCTGCCTCGGCACAAGAATAAGCACATCACCTATTTTTAAGACATTAAGCACGTCTTCCTTGTCAAGGCCGAGGTCTCTCCTATACTCATATGGGATAGTCACCTGTCCCCTCTCTCTCAATTTAACAGCAGGCATAAGCGGCCTCCTTTCTGATTTTCTGATATTCTCATTATACGCAAATCAGATATTTACTTCAATGAGGTTTCTTTTACGTCTCTCCGAAATTGCTCTTGTACCTCTCCATAAATTCATTATAAGTATAACTATGCTCCTGAGTGCCGTATTTTTCTACGGCATATACCGCCGCGACTGCTCCTATCTTTGCAGACACCTCAAGGTCTTTCCCAATGGCAATTCCTTTAAGCAAACCTGCCCTGAACGCGTCCCCTGCGCCTGTAGGGTCAACAACGCTGTCTGTCCTTGCGGCAGGTACGGAAATGTTGGAGCCGCTTGCGCTTATCATTGCGCCCTTTTCGCCGAAGGTGGTGATAATGGTTTTTGTGAGCCCAAGGAGTTCTTTTCTGTTTTTGACTGTTGCATTCATTATCATTTCAAGTTCATAATCATTTGTAATAAGCATCTCTGAGCCGTCTATCCATTCTATCAGCGAATCCTTGTCCCACTGGGTAAGAGACTGTCCGGGGTCGCAGATATACGGGATTGCCTTGCTCCTGCATTCCTTAGCATAATCTTTCATGTCCTGAAGATTGCCGGGCGCAATGAGCATAATGGATTTTTCGCGATTTGTTTTCGGCAGCCTGTAGTCTGCCTGATATTTCATTGCGCCGGGATTAAATCCCGTTATCTGGTTGTCAGCCCTGTCTGTCGTGATATAGGCGCCTGCCGTGAATTCCTCTTCTATTATCTTTATGCCTTCATGGGAGATATTATTTTTCGTTAGCCAGCCAAAATAACTTGCATAGTCCTTGCCTATTGTCGCAAGAATAACAGGTATTTCATTAAGAAGGCTCAGAGAATAGGCGACATTTCCTGCTGTGCCGCCAAATTTTTCCCGCATCCCGTTAACCGTAAAACAGACATTCAGTATGTGTATCTTGTCAGGCAGGATGTGGTCTGAAAACCTTCCAGGAAAATCCATAATCCTGTCATAAGCCATTGAGCCTGAAACGTAAATATTCATTATCTCCTCCCTACGAGTCTCTAATACGAACCTGGCGGTTTTCCGACAGGAGGCCCTTGCGGTGTTTTCTCTACAGTAGAATGCTCTTTGCCTTCACGCAAAGCCTTAAGTTCCTCTTCAAGTCTCTTTTTATCCTTTACAAGTTTTCTCTTTTTAACCATATTCTGCTGGAGCATAGACCTTTCCGCTGAACTGATAGTGCCCTGCACACTTTTAAGGTGGAGATTCTGAATCCTTATGTTCGTCCTCTTCAGGTCTTCATCAACTTTCTTAAGTTCAGCCTCTTTCTGCGCTATCCCGGCTTCCTTTGAGCCTGCATCGTTGGCAGCCTTTAATACAGCAGGAAAAAGCAGCGTAAAAAATATAAAAGTAGAAACCAGAAAAAGCCTTAGCGCAAAATCCCTGACAGTAAATTCCGAACTTTTCATTGTCCCCTCCCAAGCTCCGCAAGGAGCTTTTCTGCGGTTTTTCTGTTAAATCCTTTTATTCCTGAGATGTCGTCAATGCCTGCTTTCCTTATATCTTCTATACTACCAAAATGCCTTAAAAGAGCAAGCCTCCTTTTCTTTCCTATGCCGTGAATCTTTTCCAGAGGGGATTCCATCAGCCTTTTGTCCCTCAATTTTCTGTGGAAACTTATTGCAAACCTGTGCGCCTCGTCCCTTATCCTTTTAAGCAGAAGCGACGATGGAGTTTTATCCTCAAGGTCAACAGACTTATCAATAGACAGGGCAAACGCCCTGTCGGGTTTTTTAGCTATGGAGATTAGTACCGCGGCCTTAATGCCTGATTTGTTAAATGCTTTTTTTGCTGCTTCAAGCTGGCCCATGCCGCCGTCAATTATTATAAGCGATGGCAGTTTTTCGCCAAGATTTTTTATAACCCTCCCTGCTATCTCTTCAATCATTGCATAATCATCCATGCCTTGAACTGTCCTGATTTTCATATGCCTGTACATATCCTTTTTGAATTCGCCTTCCGACCAGTATACAAATGAGCCCACCGACTCGCTTCCGGAGATTGTAGACACATCAATAGCGCCAATGCTTTGCGGCACGATTCTAAGGGCAAGTCTTTTCTTCAAAGCTTCCATTGTCTCTTTAATGTCCGTCTTCCCCCTGCTCTTAAATGTTGTCATTGCATTTTCATCTGCCATCCTGAGAATTTCGAGTTTTTTGCCTTTGGGACGGCTGATTATCTTTACGTTTTTGCCTTTCTTATCCTTAAGCCACACTGTCAGTGTTTCCATCCCGTCGGGACGCTGCCCGAGGACTATCTCATCAGGAGGAATTATTTCTTTAGTGTAAAATTGCTCCATAAAATTGTGAAGGAGTTCCCCTGCCGCAATCCCCGCCGCATCTTTAATGTAAAAATCCTTTGTCCCTATCATAACGCCGTTCCTTATGAAAAAAATCCTGAATACGGCCTCTTTGCCTTCTCCATAAAAACCTATGACATCAATATCCCCGAGTTCAGGGGCTATGACCTTCTGCGATTCCCATATATGCCTTAGATTATTTATCCTGTCCCGCATCTTTGCAGCGTCTTCAAATCTTAATTCCTCAGAAAGTTTTTCCATGCTTTTTTCAAGCCCCTGAAGAAGTTCTTTTTTATCTCCCTGAAGAAATAACCTGACATTTTCAACAATCTTCATATAGTCTTTCTTGCTTATAAGGCCGGCACAGGGCGCAGGGCATTTTTGCATCTGATGCTGAATGCACGGCCTCATCGGTTTATCCATGGAGTATTTGCATGGCCTGACAGGAAAATTTCTCCTTATAAACGCAAGCGCCTCCCACATGCTCCCTGCAGGCACATAAGGCCCGAAATAGAGAGCTCCGTCCTTTTTTATCCTTCTTGCAACCTCAAGCCCCGGCCATTCTTCATTTACTGTTAGCTTCAGATAGGGATAATTCTTATCGTCCCGCAAGATTACATTAAATCGCGGTTTGTACTGCTTTATCAGATTCGCCTCAAGAACAAGCGCCTCAAGCTCATTGCCTGTGACAATATACGAGAAATTCTTTACAATCCTGATCATTGAGGATTTTCTTGCGTCAAGCACAGCGGATTTCTGGAAATAACTCCGCAGCCGGTTTCTGAGATTTTTTGCCTTGCCTACATAGAGGACATTTTCTTTGGCATCTTTAAATGTATATACGCCCGGTTTTGAAGGGACAGAAGAAAATTTTTCGACCATTTTAAATGGTAACAATGCAGGGGCAATGCGTCAAGAAGCGCATAAGGCTGAGTCTACCGAGACACAGGATTGGCTTTCGCTTCCGAAGATATTTTTCTGTCGTTCTAAGGCTCATTCCGCTACAGCCGCAAAACTCACCCTTTCGGGTTCAGACAGTTGCGGCTGTTAGCGCTGCATTTCGCCAAGAACGAAAACGAAAAATCTCTAATGTCGCTCAAGCCAATCCTGTGTCTCTATATTTAGAGAAATGTTTATCTGAGCGTATACAGCAGCATCAGATTAATAACATACACAAACAATATGCCGATGGAATCCCATGCAAGAAACAATGCTTTCTTCTCTGTGCGGTAGGTCAAACCGATAATTGCAATGGCTGTCATCAATACGGCTGATAAAGCAGAGATAATGTGACTTGCATTGACGAACGAAAGAATCGGACCCTTCACAAAAAGTATGTCATCAATGGCAAGAATAAATATATTGAATATATTGCTTCCGAACAAGTTGCCGATGGCAAGGTCTATTGCGCCCATTTTCACGGCTGATATGGAAACAACGACCTCCGGAAGCGATGTAGAAAGCGCTATAAAAATGTTTCCGACAAATGTCTGCCCAAGCCCTGTTGTTTCAGCAATTCCTGCGCCTATCCTCGGGAGGAAAATTGCGGCAATAATAACAACCATTGCATTGATTCCGTAGTTGACAACCGCAGTCCTTGTAGAAATCTTTTCGTATCTCAGTTCCTCAACTCTCTCTTTTACAAATTCCGCAATCCTCTTTTTCTCATAAACAAACAGCAGTCTCATTGCCATAAAGTAAATAACTAAGACCACAAAACTATACGACCCTATCCAGCCCAGAGAAGGAACACGATTTCCAAGAAACAGGCCTATGCCGATAATGCTCAAAAGAAGAACTCCAAATCCCGCAGAAAGAATATGCCCGTGCTGTGCCTTTGCGGATATGGGCATCTGGCGGTGAATAGCGTCAAGAAAAGCAAGTATAAGCATATTAAAAACACAGCTTCCGAGCACATCGCCGGCTGCAATGTCAGGCACATCCGCATAGGTGACAGAGCTTATCCCTGTAACAAGTTCAGGGAGGGATGTAACAGACGCCATGAGAACAACGCCTATCCATGTCCTGCCCAATCCTGTTTTTTCTGCGATAATGTCCCCGTATTTAGAGAGCTTTATCCCTGAATAGACAATTAAAGATGTGCACACCATGAAACCAATCCAGAGAAACATTAACTTTCCCCTTTGAAATAATCCAATGCCTTCGCCGTATTCTTTCTTTCGCCTGTAAATAATATTATATCTCCTCCTCTGAACATAAAATCAGGTTCAGGATTTGTAAAAACCTCATGGCTTCTCCTTACAGCTATAATTGTTACCCCTGTCTTCTTCCTCACCTGAAGCTCTGCTATGCTCTTGCCCACAAGATGCAAGTTCTCTGATATTCTAAACCCCTCTATTTCTATATCCGGAAGCCATTCGCATTTCTCAAAGAGATGTCTTTTGGGTAATTCCATGCCTCTTAATGCGGTATAACTGCCGCTTCTGATTTTATCTATCATGTCCATAATCACATTCCTCGGGAAATTATACCTGTGCAGCACACGCGAGAATATCTCTATTGATGTTTCAAATTCTTCGGGTATCACCTCATCGGCGCCGAGTTCTCTGAGTTCATCCATTTCCACAAGGTATCTGGTTCTTACAATGATATAAATAGCAGAATTTTCATGTCTTGCGATGGAGACTATTCTTCTTGTGGAAACAGGATCTGATATTGCAACAACAAGCAGTCTTGCCTTATCCATGCCAATCTTATGGAGTATCTCCTTGCTCGTGCCATCCCCGTAGTATATCGGCTCTCCCTTTTTCTTCATCTCTCTGACAGTATCACTGTTCATCTCAAGCACAACGTAAGGTATGTCTGCCTCTTTCAGAACTTTTGCGAGATTTTTTCCATTAAGTCCAAAACCGATAATTATTACATGATCGTGCCTCCTTCTCGGAAATCCTTCTCCTTCAGAAGCTCTCGTAAGACCGGTCATCTTTTTTAAAAGATGCCTTGAGGTTATCCATGCTGACACTGACGGCGCAGACTTCAGGATAAAAGGCGTCATTATCATTGTTACAACGGACGAGGAGAGAAACACCTGATAGAAATCCTCTGTTATAAGCCCTGAGGCTTTTCCTGCAACAGCAAGCACAAAAGAAAATTCTCCTATCTGGGCAAGCCCAAGCCCCGCTGTAAGAGAGGTTCTCAAAGGGCTTCCTATTGCAAGGGCAGAGATTAAGCCTGTGAATACCTTAAGCCCGAATATCGCCATAACAGCAAGCGCTATCTTGAGGCAGTTATCGGACATATGGCCTATATTCATTAACATCCCGATGGAAACAAAGAACAAGCCTATAAAGCTGTCCTTGAACGGCAATATATCCGAGGTCGCCTGATGCGCATATTCGGACTCTGAGATTATAAGACCCGCAAGAAATGCGCCGAGCGCAAGGGAAAGCCCGAATTTTGAAGTTATAAAAGCAATGCCGAAACAGAGAAGTATGATTGTCGTTATGAACAATTCACGGCTTCTTGTGCGCACAACCTGATGCAATAACACCGGCACTATCCATCTTGAGCTTAACAGCACACCAGCAATAATCAGCCCTGCCTTCCCCATCTTTATTGATATGTCTGCTATGCTTATCCCCTCTCCCGACAGTGATGGAATAAGAAGCATAAGAGGAACAACGCAGAGGTCCTGAAAAATCAGTATGCCCACCATCACGCGCCCATGCGGCGAGTCTGTTTCTCCCCTGTCAGCAAGCATCTTCAAAACAATTGCAGTGCTGCTGAGTGCGATGAGAAACCCGAAAAAAACAGATTGGTTTGTATCCCCTGTTACAAGATAAGAGGCAACAGCGGCTAATGTTATGGTAAGCAAAACCTGAATGCCGCCGCCGCCTATTACAGCCTTTTTTATTTTAGAAAGTCTTGCTATGGAAAATTCAATGCCGATGGTAAAGAGCAGAAGCACAACGCCTATTTCCGCAAGCGCCTCTACCGAATGCGTATCTCTGACTAATCCGATGCCGTAAGGACCGATAATTGTCCCTGCAATAAGAAAACCCACAATGGAGGGTATCTTCAGTCTGTGAAGAAGGAATACCACTAATGCCGATATGCCCAAGACTATAACGAGTGATTTTAAGAATTCAAGTTCCATAGGTTTTATGGTAGCATAAAATATGCTTTACTTCATTTCAGTGTATAAGTTCCATACAAATGCGACATACCTCCTTTTTTGATGAGATAGTCAA
>JASEHP010000073.1 GCA_030018605.1 Thermodesulfovibrionales bacterium | reverse complement strand
TGCGGCCCAATTTGCCCCTTTATCAAATTTACACAAAATAGTTGACAGTACCCTTATTGCCCGCTGGCTCTGCAAATAATCAGGCGTTGAAAATCCCGCAACAAGGACTGCCATTATATGCAATACTGCGGCAGCAACAGACGCTGTGGCAAAGACCTTATGAGCATTCAGCCGCATCATCTGGATGTATCAGGTGATTCTTCTGAGATATTTTTGACAAACATTCCCCCTATGACCCCGTTCACAACACCTGTGATTATCCCTAAGAGAAGCAGCAGAGGAGTTACTATTAAGATAGCTTCAAGCTGCCGGACGAATAACAGATATGCGATAAAAAGCTGTGAGACATTATGGAATAATGCACCGATTAGGCTGAGTCCTACAGGGCCAAAGAGTCTTGGAAACAGTGAGAATGTAATCCCCATTGCTGCGGTGCTTGAGACACCGCCGCAGAAGCTCATGATAAAGCCGGGGCCAAGGAATGTTCCTATGAATATAGATGAAAGGATTACCCTTATAAGCGTTACCATCATTGCTGCCCTGAAGCCGTAAAGCATGAGCGTTGCAAGTGTGATAATGTTTGCGATGCCGAGCCTGAGCCATGGTATCGGCGTTGGCAGAAGATTTTCAAAGCTGTGGATTGCAATTGCATAAGCTGAGAGCAGAGCTATGCGGTATTTATCCTGTGATTGCATCAATAGCTTTTAAACTCAACCTTGCCTCGCAGATTTTGTGTTACATGTATTTTGCCATCTTTGTCCACTATAATTCCATCAAGTCCAAGCCGGTTCAGAGTATCCATGCCTTTCTGCGGCCCTAAAATAAATATGCCTGTCGCAAATGCGTCTGTAAACGCTGCATCTTTTCCTATTATGGTTACGCTGCGGCATTTGTTATCAGGATAACCCGTTTTGGGGTTTAAAAGGTGATGGTATCTTCGGGCGTCTTTTATAAAGAATTTCTGGTAATCTCCGGAGGTTGATGTAGCCGTATCAGAGAGGCCCACGGTTGCCATAATTTCATCTTTATCTGTTTGCTGTCTTGGGTTTTGAATCCCTACCTTCCATAAACCGCCATCGGGCCTTATACCAAAGGTTTTAATATCCCCTGCAACCGCGACTATGCCCGCCCTTATGCCCTGCTGCTTAAGAATTTCGACCGCCTTATCGGCAGCATAACCCTTTATGATGCCTCCGAGGTCTATCTGTATTCCTTTTGTTTTAAGAAAGACCGTTGACGCTTTTTTGCCGATAATAATATTTTTATACCCCACTAATTTTAATTTTTCCTTGACTGTTGCTCTGTCGGGAATTGTTTTTTTCTGAAAATCCCACAGACGCACCAGCGGTCCGACTGTAATATCAAACGCCCCTGCGGTATTTTCGGATACGTATAATGCCTTTTCCAATATATCCAGCGTTTCGGAGGAAACCCTTAGCGGCTTGTCGCCTGCGTGTCTGTTAATCGCGGATATTTCACTGTCTTCAGAATAAAAATTTAAAAGCTTTGCGAGCCGGTCCAACTCGTTAAAGGCCATCTCAATTGCTTTTTCTGCTTTTTCTTCGGAGTCAGAAGAGACACTAATTGAGACAAGGGTGTACATAGAAGCGCGGGTTTTTTTATAGATTGTTTCTTGACGAGGAGAACAGGCGGAGATAGCGAATAATGCAAAATTTAAAATTAAAAATTTTAAAATAATGAGTTCTAAAACTTTGAATTTTGAATTTTGCATTTTTTCATCATGCCACTCTTGTAATATTAGGCTTTTGAAGTTTATTTTTTAAAGCTATTCCCGTATACGAATCCGAATTTGCGCTTACTTCTTCCGGCGTTCCTGCGGCTATGACCCTGCCGCCGCTTTCTCCACCTTCGGGCCCGAGGTCAATTATATAATCTGATGACTTTATCACGTCAAGATTATGCTCTATGACAACCACTGTATTGCCGAGGTCTATGAGGCTGTTTATGACATCAAGGAGCTTCTGAATGTCAGCAAAGTGAAGTCCTGTTGTAGGTTCGTCAAGCAGATAAAGTGTATTGCCCGTTGATCTTTTCCCGAATTCTTTTGAAAGCCTTACCCTTTGTGCTTCTCCGCCTGAGAGCGTTGTTGCAGACTGGCCAAGCTGTATGTATCCGAGCCCCACGTCCTCAAGTATTTCAAGCCTCTGACGTATAAGGGGGATTGCGCTGAAGAACTGAAGCATCTCGGAAACCGTCATTTCAAGGACATCAGTTATGTTTTTATCTTTATATCTTATCTCAAGGGTCTCTTTATTGTATCTTTTGCCTTTGCATACATTGCACGGTATGTAAACATCAGGAAGGAAATGCATAGCAACCTTAAGCATGCCTCCGCCGCGGCATGATTCACATCTTCCTCCTGCAACATTAAAGCTGAATCTGGATGCAGTGTACCCCCTGACCTTTGAATCCTGAATCTGCGCAAAGAGTTCCCTGATATATGTGAATATCCCCGTATAAGTTGCCGGATTTGACCTTGGCGTGCGTCCTAACGGAGACTGATCCAAGCATATTATGCGGTCAATTTTTTCCATGGCTGTAATTTCGCGGTGCTTTCCGGGAATGAGAGCGCTTTTATACAGTTTTTTTGCTACAGCCTTGTACAGAGTCTCAAATATCAGAGTGCTCTTGCCTGAGCCTGAAACGCCGGTTACGCATGTGAATAAACCGAGCGGTATTTTCACGTCTATATTCTTAAGATTAAATTCGGATGCGCCAATGATATGGATGAAGTCTTTCGGTTTTCTCCTCTTTGTCGGCAGGGGTATGCTCAGTTCGCCTTTGAGGTATTTACCTGTTAACGAGTCTTTGTTATCCTTGATAACAGAGGGCGCGCCCTCCGCAGTTATCCATCCACCTCTAAGCCCTCCGCTAGGCCCCATGTCAATCACATGGTCAGCCCAGTTTATGGTATCTTCATCATGTTCAACGATTATCACTGTATTTCCGGAGTCTCTTATTGATGAAAGGCTTTCAAGCAGTTTTTTGCAGTCTCTCGGATGAAGCCCGATGCTTGGCTCGTCAAGGACATAAAGCACTCCTGTCAGAGACGAACCCATCTGTGTCGCAAGCCTTATCCTCTGCGCCTCGCCGCCTGAAAGCGTAAGCGAAAGCCTGTCAAGCGTGAGATAACCGAGGCCGACTTTCTCAAGAAACGAAAGCCTGTCTTTTACTTCCTTAAGCACGCGCGATGCAATCATTTCTTCTCTGTCCGTAAGCTTAAGCGCATTTATGAATGGAATCGCATGAAGTACCGGCAGCCTTGAGAATTCAGCGATGTTTGTGTCGTTTATTTTTATGCTCAGAGCTTCTTTCCGCAGCCTCATACCTTTGCAAGCCTTGCACGGCAATAAACCGGAGAGTTCCCCGTCAGTTATAACTCCGAAGTCCTGTTTTTCGGCCTCAAAGTCCTCGTTGATATTTTCAAACCCTATGCCGCTGCATCTCGGGCAGGCGCCGTGTTTGCTGTTAAAGGAAAAGAACCTCGGATTAATCTCCGGGTAGCTGATGCCGCAGTTGAGGCACGCCATGGTCCTGCTGAAGGGAATGTCTTTATTTTTATCTATGAGATTAATGATAACCGTGTCGGTATATTTTAAGGCCGAATCAATGGCATTCCGTATCTGTCTTTCGGTCCCCGGCTTTATTATGAGCCTGTCTATAACAATCTCAATGGTATGCCTCTGCTGTTTTTTTAACTTTATATCCTGTGTGAGATCCACCATTGCGCCGTCTATCCTCGCCCTTACAAACCCGTCGCGCAGCATCCCGTAAAGTTCTTTTTTATATTCGCCTTTTCTGTCTCTGACGATCGGTGCCAGTATCTGCATGCGCGTTCCCTGAGGAAGCGACATAACGGAATCTATTATTGTCAGGGCCTCCCGCGCTGCTATAGGCGAACTGCAGTTATAGCAGTAAGGTTTTCCTATCCTTGTGTAAAGCACGCGCATGTAGTCATAGATTTCGGTTATTGTGCCGAGAGTTGAGCGCGGGCTTTTTGTAACTGTTTTCTGTTCAATTGCAATGGACGGAGAAAGTCCTTCTATGAGATCAACGTCGGGTTTTTGAAGCTGCTCAAGAAACTGCCTTGCATATACGGAGAGGCTTTCAACATACCGCCTTTGTCCCTCGGCATAGATCGTGTCAATTGCGAGGGATGATTTGCCCGAGCCCGAAGGGCCTGTGATAACAGTTATCTTCTCCCTCGGTATGGATACATTGATGTTCTTGAGATTGTGCTCCCGCGCGCCTTTTATGATTATAGAGGTTTGCATGTCGCTGTCTGGAATGTCTTACAGACTAATACTCAATATAACTTAAAAAGGGCAGGGCTTTCAAACTTTTCCCTTACTCGTCATGGCGCTTTTCAGTGACTGAAAAGTAAATCTTCCCATCGCGCTCATAAACATTAACCTCTATAGATTCCCTCGGAGAAAATAGGCATTGCGAATGTAAGCAGATAGCCTATTGTCTTATCCTTATATTTTACGCCCTGTATTGAGATGTTTTTGAAATCTCCAACTTTTTCCATAAAGGTCAGCGCATCACTAAACGTAACCTTGGCAGTTGTTATCTGCCGGGAATAGGGGACAATTTCCACACCGGTTTCAGGGCTTTTAAGGAAAACAGCCCTTAGTCTTTCGCCTATGCCGGAAGTGTAAAGATGTGCGGTGTAAACGACCTTAGGCACAGTCTTATAATCATCTATGTTGTAAGTGGTGACTGTTTGCACACAGCCTGCAAAGACTATTAACAATAAAACAGCTATGACGCTTAATCTTCTTATAGTCTTACCTCCTCTTTTCCTCAGCTTTTTAATTTCACTATACACTGATAAGCTCCTGCTGTTAAACTCCCTGCGTCCTTGACTTTTACACGTAATAAGCATGATACTCTTAAAGAAGGTTAAGGAGTATTTTGTTATATCTAAACCGTGCAAAATCCTGCGCTTGCGGGTTTTTTTATGACACTTTCTCCCTGACTTCAAACCGCATGGCAAGAGGCATAAAGCAAGCAGTAACGAATAACTGAAGGGAGACAATTTGGTAAAACACGGAGGAGCATTTAAAAGCGAAAAGAGAAAGAAAGAATTGCTGCGCCAGAAAAAGCAGGAAGAAAAGCGGCAGAGGCGTTTAAAGAAAGATACAGGACAGGAACAAGACACTGAAGCAACAGTTTCAGATCAAAAGGATGATGTTTCACCATTGTCTATCCAAGATGTTTAAAGGAGAATAATTAAGTGTATAAAAATTTCAATGAATTCGGCATTTCAGACAAGGTAACCGTTTCTCTTTCGGAGATGGGTTTTGAAGAGCCCACTCCGATACAGAAGATGGCAATCCCGCCTGTTCTGCAGGGAAAAGATATTATCGGACAGGCACAGACAGGCACAGGCAAGACAGCTGCCTTTGGAATACCGCTGATAGAACAGAGGCATGAGGCAAAAGGAAGGCATCCGTATGCAATAGTCCTTGCGCCTACCCGCGAACTTGCTGTTCAGGTATCGCAGGAAATCAATAAGATGGGTGCGAGAGCCGGCGTTGTTTCTCTCCCGATCTACGGCGGACAATCTATAGAACTACAGATAAGGAGTCTGAAGAGAGGGGCAGACATTGTGGTCGGGACCCCGGGAAGGGTGCTGGACCATATAGGAAGGAAGACACTCGTTCTCAAGGATATAAAGACAGTAGTCCTTGATGAGGCAGATGAAATGCTGAACATGGGTTTCATAGAGGACATTGAGAAAATCCTCGGCGGAATACCCGGAGAAAGACAGACGATGCTCTTTTCAGCCACCATGCCGAAAGAAATTATCCGCATGTCAAAAAACTACATGAACAAACCTGTGCATGTGGGCGTGGATGCAAGCGAGATGGTTGTCGCCAAGATAAAGCAGGTATTTTACGAGGTGCGCGATGAAGACAAGATAAAGGCTCTAACACGGCTTCTGGATGTTGAAGGCCCCGCGCTTACTCTCGTATTCTGCCATACAAAAAAGGAGGTAGATGAAGTTGCGGGAAGGCTCCAGCAAATGGGCTATCCTGCAGGCGCGATCCACGGAGACTTCACCCAGAGCCACAGGGACGAGATGATGCGGAAGTTCAAGGGTGGAGACATAGACATCCTTGTTGCCACGGATGTTGCGGCACGCGGTTTGGACATACCTGACGTTTCCCATGTCATTAACTTCAGCATTCCGCAGGACCCTGAGGGCTATATCCACAGGATCGGCAGGACAGGCAGGGCAGGCAAATCAGGCATTGCTATAACGTTTGTAACTCCGCGGCAGTACCGCCAGCTAAAACTCATAGAGCAGTCTGCAAAGACGCGGATAAAAAAGGCAAAGCTTCCGAGCAGGGAAGAAGTAAGAAAGGCAAAAGAGGAAGAGCTTGCCGTGAGCGTTGAAGAGATCATAAAAGAAGGCGGTCACACGCGTTTTTATGCGGTGGCAAAGAGGCTTTTTGAAAAATATTCTCATGAGGAAGTCTCGGCAGCCGCGTTGAGCATGCTCCTTGATACCGAGGATATACAGGAAATAGAAGAGCCGGTTACAGGATACGCAGGACAGAAAAAGGATTCCGTGCGCTTATTCATGACAATAGGCAAGATGGACAAAATAAAGGTTGGAGATATAGTAAAATCAATCTCTGCAGAAGCAGGCATCCCCGAGCGTAAGGTAAGCAACATTGCGCTTTTTGACAAGTTCAGTTTTGTGGAAGTCCCGGCTGACCTTGCCGACAGGGTTATCAGCGCCATCAACGACAGGATTATTAAAGGTCGGAAAGTAAGGATCCAGCACGCAAAGAAGAGGGAGCGAAGATAATTATCTTAAGAGGAAGTAATGAGAAAATATTTGCAGATATGCGCGGTTGGAATTATTTTCTTAGTATTGACAGGTATTTTTTTTGTAAAACTCAGCCTTGCGGATACCCAATCAATTATATTTGATTTTGATGGCAGGGTTAACAGCGAAGGCGTTGCCTCGACGTGGGAGTTAAAGGAAAAATCTGGCGCGGCTGATGTAAAGATTGTCTCTGACAGTGGTGAGAAGGTTGTTCAGCTTAAATCTGACAATGCCTCTTTCTCCATAGAAAGAGAGGTTAATGTGAATATAAAGAATTACCCTTATCTCGCATGGAGATGGAAGGCTTCAAAACTGCCGCCTCGTGGAGATGTCCGCAGCGGAAAAACTAATGATCAGGCGCTCCAGCTTCTTGTGGCTTTTGAAGGCCGCAAAATACTCAGCTATACATGGGATTCAAATGCGCCTGAAGGCACGGTAACAGAAGAATCTGTTGCGTGGCCTGTCAGCCTGAAAATAAAGATAATTACAGTAAAGTCAGGGACTGCGGATATCGGCAAGTGGCTGACAATCACAAGAAATGTTTATGATGATTACAGAAAATTCTTTAAAGAAGAACCGCCTCATGTAAAAGGCATCCGCATTCAGACAAACTCCCAGCATACGGAAAGCATAGGAGAGGGTTTGTAGGGTTTGACGAAATCAGGAACAACTGGCAAGTTAGTCCTCCGGAAGGAGGAAGG
>JASEHP010000072.1 GCA_030018605.1 Thermodesulfovibrionales bacterium | reverse complement strand
AGGTGCGGCCCAATTTGCCCCTTTATCAAATTTACACAAAATAGTTGACAGTACCAAATTCTCAAGGCTATAAAGTTTGACGAGTCTTGGATAGAAATTATCAAGTGAACAGTGGATACTTTTTCAAAGACCGAACGCTCAAGAATTATGGCAAGCGTGAAGTCAAGAAACACTAAATCTACTGAACTTAGGTTTATCTCTATCCTCAAAGACAAAGGCATTGCTGGGTGGCGTCGCAATTACCCATTGACCGGTAAGCCTGATTTTGTTTTCCCACGTTTAAAGATAGCGGTGTTTATTGACGGCTGCTTTTGGCACAGTTGCCATAGCCATTGTCGTATGCCTTCATCAAATGTAAATTACTGGAACAACAAAATTGAGAAGAATAAAATTAGAGACGGGAAAATAACAAAGGTGCTGAAGATGAAAGGCTGGCAGGTAATCAGAATTTGGGAACATGAAATTAAGACAGGAAGACTCAATCAGAAACTAAAACGAATAAAAGAGACTGCACAACCAGTCATTCAAGCCGACCGGTGACAAACCTGATTTGATTTTCATTCTGAGGTTATTCACCGGCGGCTTAATTCTATCGTTACAACTCCTTCAGCTTCTCTGCCTGATAGTGAGCGATAAGGTTGTCTATTATCTCATCAATATTGCCTTCAAGAACGCTCTCCAGCCTGTGAAGGGTCAGCCCTATCCTGTGGTCGGTCATCCTGTTCTGCGGAAAATTGTACGTCCGTATCCTCTCGCTCCTGTCGCCTGTGCCGACCTGTGTTTTTCTGTCAGCAGCGCGTTCCTTATCTTTTTTCTCTATCTCAAGCTCAAGAAGCCTTGAACGCAAAACCTTCATCGCCTTTTCTCTGTTCTTTAGCTGTGACCTCTCATCCTGACACTGCACAACAAGCCCTGTTGGCACATGGGTAATCCTCACTGCAGAATAGGTCGTGTTTACGCTCTGCCCGCCAGCGCCTGATGAACAAAATGTATCAATCCTAATATCCTTTTCTTCAACCTTTATATCAACATCTTCAGCCTCAGGCAAAACAGCGACTGTCGCTGCTGATGTGTGAATCCTTCCGGATCCTTCAGTTACAGGCACCCTCTGCACTCTGTGAACACCACTCTCATATTTCAGCCTGCTGTATGCGCCCTTGCCCGTGATATTTGCAATTATCTCTTTTAACCCTCCCATGCCTGTCGGGCTGGAATCAATTACCTCTACCTTCCATCTCCTTGTCTCGGCATATTTAGAGTACATCCTGAAAAGGTTTGAAGCAAAAAGAGCCGCCTCTTCTCCGCCTGTGCCTGCCCTTATCTCAAGTATTACGCTTTTTTCATCCCTCGGGTCTTTCGGCAAAAGCATTACCTTCAGGTCTTCTTCTATCTTAGGCTTTCTCTCCTTCAGTCCATTAAGCTCTGCCTGTGCAAGCTCTCTCATTTCGTTATCGCCGCCCTTAAGGATTTCTTCCGCTCCTTCCATATCCGTCAAAAGTTTTTTGTACTCACGGATCTTTTCAACAAGGGACTGAAGTTCAGACTGTTCCTTTGAGTACTTTTGATATTCCTGCGGCGTGGACAGAACCTTCGGGTCTATCATCAGACCCGTAAGCTTATCGTACCTGTCTTCTATTGTCTGGAGTTTTTCAAGCAGCATTTTCCGCCTCTAATTTAAGAACCTCTCTTAACGCTGTAATGGCAACCTCTATCTGACTGCCATCAGGGTCATGGGTTGTGAGCCTCTGCAAAAGAAGCCCAGGGATAATCATAAGGTTTATAATTGGATTGTCTTTCATCTTTGCAGAAAGCTTCAAAATCTCATAGGAAAGCCCTGCCACCGCAGGAATAAGGATAAGCCTTGAAAGAAACTTATAAATAAAAAACCATGACTGCGGGATGAAAGAAAATACGAAGATGCTTGTTATCATAACTATCAGAAGAAAACTTGTGCCGCACCTTGGGTGATGAGGGCTGAAACGCTTTACATTCTCCACATTAAGCTCCTTGCCGTCCTCGTATGCGTGTATGACTTTATGCTCTGCGCCGTGATACTCAAATATCCTTCTCATCTCCTTCCAGAGCCCGATTGCGATGACATAACCCGTAAATATAAGAACTCTTATTATCCCGTCAACAATGTTAAATAAGAATGAATTCTCAGAAACAGGAATAATTGCAATGCCGATAAGCTTAGTCACATACAGCGGAAGGAGCACAAAAAGCGCAATCCCTATTATAAAGGCAAAGCCCATTGTCAGGCTGATAGTGAAAGGGCTCATCGGTTTTTCGTCTTCATCATATGCCTTGCTTGCAGAGAACTCAATTGCCTTCACTCCGAGGAAAAGCGCATGGAACAAAGCAGCAACTCCCCTGAGCATCGGAACCTTCAGCAGCTTTGGAAGTTCAGACAGGCATTCCCTTTTCACATGAATATCCCCCTTAGCATCCCTTACAGCCACTGTCCAGCCTTTCGGGGACTTCATCATCACTCCCTCTATTACCGCCTGTCCGCCTATGTTTTTCATGAAAAATTCCTCATCCTATACTGTTTGTTAAATATAATGCCCCCTTTAAACTTCTATTTCTGTCATTGCGGCTTGCCCGCAATCTTTCTCTATGCTGTCATGCTGGCTTGTCCAGCATCCTTCTTCAGAATGATTCCGAACAAGTCGGAATGACAAACCCGACGAGCGGGAATGACAATATATGTTACTTTCTTATGAAAGAAATTTTTGTCCGCCCCAGCGGATTCGCAGAGGTGAAAGCAATGTCTGCTTTCTGTTTCAGCCAATAAAAAAGCCGTCCGGGCGCACTCATGGACGACTTTTATACTTAAAGCCTATCTACTTCTTGGTCTTTTTTGCGTACTTCTTCTTAAACTTCTCCACCCTTCCTTCAGCATCAAGTATCTTCTGCTTGCCGGTAAAAAACGGGTGGCACATTGAGCAGATATCAACGTGGATTTTTGCAGAAGTTGACCTTGTGACAAAACTCTCGCCACAGGCGCAGACCGCCTTCGCCTCTTTATATTCAGGATGTATCCCTTCCTTCACCTTAATCCTCCTTAACGTATTTTAATATTATAAAAAATCGTGAATGCTTTTAGCAACAAGATGGCGCCCACCGGCCGGTGGTGCGGCCTTCAGCCTTCTATATATTCCCCTATCTTCTCAGAATTTTCAGGGGAAAGTTCAATAAATTTAACGCCTATGCCGACATTGGGCTGGGCATGCTGAACACGGGCCATAGTAGTGATAGTATCATCTCCTATCTTAAAGCTGACATCAAAAATTGTCCCTGAGATAAAACTGGACTGGGTGTAGATATACAGCCCGTCTATGCTTATATCAAGCGCCTCTGCCTTTATTACGCCGTTTATCACCACATCTTTGTTTACCAGCACCCTTTTTGTTCTCCTGTCGTCTGCGCCGCTCATTGCTTCTCCTCGCTGCGAGTCGATCCCAATTGTCCTGAGCTATTAATCTTATCAACAAACCCTGTATTGAACTCGCCGTTCACAAAGTCAGGCTGTAAAAAGACCTTTTTATGAAAAGGAATCGTTGTCTTTATCCCCTCAATAATAAATTCATCGAGAGCGCGCTTCATTCTTGAGATAGCCTCTTCCCTGTTTCTGCCGTGCACGATTACCTTTGCTATAAGCGAATCGTAGTATGAAGGCACTGTCCATCCACTGTAAGCTGACGTGTCCACGCGCACACCCGGGCCTCCGGGCAGGGAAAGGAATGTGATTTTGCCGGGATTCGGGATAAAACGCTCAGGGTCTTCTGCATTTATCCTGCATTCTATCGCATGGCCGTAAGACTTTATCTGGTGCTGTTTATATTCTATCAGGGAGCCTGCAGCAAGTTTTATCTGCTCCTTTACCATGTCAATGCCGCTGACCATCTCTGTGACAGGATGCTCAACCTGAATCCTTGTATTCATCTCCATAAAATATATATTGCCTTCCATATCTACAATAAATTCTATTGTCCCGATATTCCTGTACTTAATAGCCCTTGCCGCCCTTACTGCAAGCTCTCCGATTTTTTCCCTGAATTTTTCTGTTGAAATAGGAGACGGGGCTTCTTCTATAAGTTTCTGATGCCTTCTCTGTATTGAGCAGTCTCTCTCCCCAAAATGCACTGTGTTGCCCTTACTGTCAGCGGCTATCTGGACTTCTATGTGCCTTATTTCAGGTACATATTGTTCAACATAAAGCTCGCCATTGCCGAATGCAGCAAGAGCTTCCCTTTGAGCCATATGGAATGCCTGCTCAAGTCCGCTCTCTTCATGTACAATTCTCATTCCCCTGCCGCCGCCTCCGGCAGACGCCTTAATAATCACAGGGAAGCCTATTTTCTTTGCCACTTTCATGGCAAGCTCTTCTGAAATGACAGGGCCGTCGCTTCCAGACACAACAGGAATGCCGCGCCTTTTCATCATCTGCCTTGCCTTTGCCTTATCGCCGCCAACTCTTATATTCTCAGGTGCAGGGCCGATAAATGTTATCCCTGATGTAGCGCATGCCTCTGCAAAATGGGGATTTTCAGATAAGAAACCATAACCTGGATGCACTGCCTCTGAATCCGTTATTTCAGCGGCGCTAAGAATGCCCGGGATATTAAGATAGCTCTGCGCAGAATTCGCAGGCCCGATGCAGACAGCCTCATCCGCAAGCCTGACATGCAGAGCTTCTTTTTCTACGTCTGAATATACGGCTACTGTCTTTATGCCGAGTTCCTTGCAGGCGCGTATAACCCTTACCGCAATTTCACCGCGGTTTGCTATCAAAACTTTCTTAAATAATTCCATGTTTTTATTTATACCGGTTCTATCAGGAAGAGCGGTTCTCCGTATTCCACAGAATGCCCATTTTCAACAAGTATCCTGACAATCACGCCTTCTACTTCTGATTCTATCTCGTTCATGAGCTTCATTGCCTCTATGATGCACAATACCTGCCCCTTTTTAACACTTGCACCTGTTTGTACGAATGGTTCCGTCTCCGGAGATGACGACCTGTAGAATGTCCCTACTATCGGCGAGGTTACTGTAATAAGCCTCTGGGTATCCTCTATAGGTTCAACTGCCGGTTTTTCATGCGCAACCACAGGTCTTGATAATTCAATTGAAGACAGCCGTTTCTCTCTCCGTATCTTAACCTTATTGCCGTCTTTTTCTATCTGGAGTTCCGTGATATCGGTGTCCCTAAGCAGTTCTATAAGTCCTTTTAAATCATCAATTTCCATTTTCCCCTCCAAATTAAGTGTCAGAGCATCCAAGCTTCAGAGAATCAAAGCCTCTGATGCTATGACACTTTGACTCTTTGATACTATTTTACCCTTTCCATATATTCAGATGTTCTTGTATCAACTCTTATCGTATCGCCCTCATTTATATGAAAGGGCACTCTGACCACAGCCCCTGTCTCCAAGGTTGCAGGCTTTCCGCCTCCTGAGGCTGTATCGCCTTTAAAGCCCGCAGGGTCTGTTTTTACAACTTTGAGTCCAACAAATGTCGGAATCTCCACACTTATAGGCACGTCCTTATGATACAGCAGCTTAACCTTCATATTCTCCTTAATAAATCTTATTGCCTCGCCAAGCTGCTCACTCCTGAATGGCGTCTGCTCATAAGTCTCTTCATCCATAAAGTAATAGAGTCCTTCCTGTGAATACAAATATTGCATGCTCTTTTCTTCAAGCCCCGGGGTTTGAAGTTTCTCGCCTGACCTGAATGTTTCTTCAAGAACTGCGCCTGTTTTAATGTTCCTCATCTTTGTCCTGACAATAGCGCCTCCCCTTCCCATTTTAACATGCTGAAAGTCCACTATTTCGCAGGGTTCCCCCTTAAATTCAACCTTCAATCCTTTTCTGAAATCACTTGTCGAAATCAATTTAAATAACCTCCAATTTCCTCGGCAGTCTTGTCAGCACCTCAGCCCCTTTCGGCCTCACAAGCACCATATCCTCTATCCGGACCCCGCCTACTCCCGGCACATAAATACCGGGCTCTACTGTAAACACCATGTCCTCCCTAATCCGCTCTTTCCTGTTCCAGGTTATATGCGGTGATTCATGAACCTGAAGCCCGATGCCATGCCCTGTGCCGTGTCCAAAAAATCCGGCATATCCTGCCTTTTTTATAATATCCCGTGCAGAATTGTCAATCTCCCTGCTGTCTATGCCGGGTGATATTGCTGAGACAGCCTTTCTGTTCGCCTCTAATACTATCCTGTATATTTCCTTTTTCCTCCCAATATCAGCGCCTCTGATAAGCAGTGTCCGTGTCATATCAGAAAAATAACCTCCTGCCTCTCCCCCCCAGTCTATAACAACGAGGTCTCCTGCATCCAGCCTCTTCTCTGACGGCTTTGCATGAGGCATTGAAGAATTCCTGCCGGAAGCAACTATTATATCAAATGGGATACATTTACACCCCTCCCTTTTGAGATTCTCCTCTAGCATCATTGCTATCCTGTTTTCTTTTGCGCCTGTTTTGATATAAGGCTTTACCTCAAGAAATGCTGATTCCGCACGTCTTACAGCCTCTTTGATTGCTGCCTTTTCCCTTTCTTCTTTTGCCGCCCTGAGCCTTTCAATAAAATCCTTAAAAGGTTTAAGAACCATGCCCTTTTTTGAAAGCGCATCAAAAAATCCGTAAGAAACAGATGATTCAAATCCAAGTCTATTTATCCCAAGCTTTTTGGCAAGCATAGAGACGGTTCCGGCTCTTTTCTCTTTCTCAATAACAATATCCCATCCCTTAACCTCGCACTCTGCCTGCTCTTTATATCTGAAGTCAGTAACAAAAAATTTCGCTGCCTTAGTTATCAATAGGAATCCTGAAGAGCCTCTGAATCCTGTAACATACCGGACATTATTTATATCTGTTACAAGAAACCCGTCAATACCTTTAAAAGACGCTCTTATGCCGGCAAGCCGTGAGTTCATCGGGCTTAGTTAGAAAGAATGGTTTTTACAGCCCTGAGGGCAAGAAGATAGCTGTCTCCGCCAAAGCCGCTTATCTGGCCTGTTGCAACCTCGGCGATATAGGATTTTCTTCTGAATTCTTCACGTTTATGAATATTAGAGATATGCACCTCAACAGCAGGCTTGCCCACTGCTGATATGGCATCTCTTATCGCAATGCTTGTATGTGTATATGCAGCCGGATTTATTATAAGCGCATCGTAATCTTTCTTCTGAATGGCATCTATCATTTCAGCCTCGCTGTTTGACTGCATTATAGAGAGCTTCATGCCAAGCTCAGCAGCAAGGGCTGTTAATTTCTTGTTGACGTCATCAAGGGAAAAAGTCCCGTAAATCTCAGGTTCTCTTTTCCCAAGCATGTTCAGGTTAGGCCCGTGTATGACTAAAACCTTCAAAATACCTCCAATTCCATTTTAGCTGTCAGTTTAAAGCTGCGAGTTATTTTATCAGTTTTACTTACTTAAACTCAACTGCTTCTTCCCTTGATTGTAGAGAACACATAAACTGTCCGTATCTGTAGCACATAAACTGTCCGGTTTAAGATTGGATAGCAAGGAGGAGCTATCCATGAAGAG
>JASEHP010000071.1 GCA_030018605.1 Thermodesulfovibrionales bacterium | reverse complement strand
TTCATGATTCAACAGAAGAAGCTTCGGTTACCATGTTAAATGATTTGACACGGAGAGGTCACTGCAAGGATATATCTATCAAATGGTTCCCTTGTAGGTGCAGACCGTATTCCTTCCGCGGTCTTTTGCAAAATATAAAGCATGGTCAGCCTTCTTTATAAGATCTTCCTTTGAAGTTGCGTCATCAGGGTAACAGGCAATGCCTGCGCTTATAGTGAGCAGCAGCCTTTCGCTACCTTCGGACATGAATTGGTGCCCGGCTACTGCGCGCCTTATCCTCTCTGCGACAATCAGAGCGCCGTCTACAGATGTCTCAGGCAGTATGATTATAAACTCCTCTCCGCCGTATCTTGCAGGGAAATCAACGGTTCTTAACTCGCCTCTTATAATGTTTGATATTTCTTTCAAAGCATGGTCGCCTGCCTAGTGTCCGTAGATGTCATTAAAAGACTTAAAATGGTCTATGTCAAGCATGACCAAAGAGAATGTCTTTAAATACCTCTCTGCCCTGTTTATTTCTTCAGAGAGTTTTTCCTGAAAAGCCCTGTGATTGTAAAGCCCGGTAAGCCCGTCTGTTACGGCAAGCCGCGCAATCTCTTCATGAAGGACAAGCGACTGAAAAGCCTGAAACGCAAAACTGAAAAGCGTGTCTTCATCATCCGAAGTGAAACCGCCATGTTTATTTATTGCGATTAATAGCGCCGACATCTTAGCGTTTGATGAGGAAACTGGAAGGGCTATAAAATTTTTAACAACGGGATGATTAGGAGGAAATTCCGCTGTGAGCTCATTTATTTTTAATACGGAGGAGGTTTTTATCGCCTCCCCGAGAGGTCCCGTGAGCATTGTTTTGGCGCAGGCAAGAGACCGAGCATTTTCTCCCTTCATAGTAGTCTTGAAAAGGTTAAGCTTTTTTGATTCTCCTTCAAATATAAAATTTCCACTGTGCTCTGCCTTTAAGAGGCTTCTTGTCATCTCAAGAAATGTCTGTAGAATTGACTCAAATTTAACCTCTGAGGTTATAAAGCCCATCATCTCGGTAAGCATTGCAAGGGACCGTATGACATTCTGTTCCTTTTCCGATACACCCTTAAGCGCTGTTTCTCTTGCCTGCAATACCGAGGCCATCCTGTTAAAATTATCTGCAAGGTCTTCAAACTCATCTTCTGTTTTAATATCAATCTTATTATTAAAGTTTCCTTCGCTGATTTCAGTTATCATCGATGAACTGCCTGCGTATATGTTATTAAGCGGCAGCACGATATTCCTTGTTACATATCTTCTTATAACGAGGAGCGCAATAACCGCCAGTGAGATGCAGCCGGCAAGGCATAGTAAAAGGGCTGTTTTGCTTTCAAGTAAGTGATGGGCAAGAAAGTAAAAAGCAATATTTGCCGCTGTAAAAAATGCGATTACTATGAGAGTTATGACATTGAATTTTCTTTCTATTCTCATAGGTTTTAAGAGTTAAGCCCTCTTTGCCTCTTTGTTTTTTCTATACTTATGAGAAGAAGCGACAGCGCCGCAGGCGTAATCCCCGGAATCCTGCCTGCCTGCCCTATATTAGACGGCATTATCTTCTGAAGTTTTTCAAGGACTTCTGTTGAAAGCCCGTTTACGGAAGAGTAGTCAAAATTATCAGGTATCTTTTTTGCCCCCATCTTTTTGAGTTTTTCCGCCAATTCCATCTGCTTTAAGATATAGCCTTCGTATTTTACCTGTATCTCAACCTGATTCTCTATATCAGGCGTCAAAGCCTTTTCCGGGGGGGAGAGAGTTTTGATGGCATTATATACAATCTCAGGCCTTTTTAAAAGCTGCTCAAGGCTTATATTTTCCGACACAGGAGAGGCATTAATCTCTGTCAGAGCATTATTAACATCAGAGGGCTTAAGCCTTGTTTTTTTTAGCCTGTCAATTTCTTCCGAGATGAGCCTCTTTTTTTCTTCAAATCTTTCAAAGTCGCCGCTGCTGATAAGCCCTATGCCGAATCCCTTTTCCATCAGCCTCAGATCAGCATTGTCGTGCCGCAGAAGCAGCCTGTATTCAGCGCGCGAGGTGAACATCCTGTAAGGCTCAGTCGTGCCTTTTGTTATAAGGTCGTCAATTAAAACACCGATATAAGCCTCATGCCTTTCAAGTATTAAGGGCTCCCTGCCCTGAAGTTTCAGCGATGCATTAATCCCGGCCATTAATCCCTGCGCTGCCGCTTCCTCATATCCGGAAGTCCCGTTAATCTGTCCTGCAAGGAAAAACCCGTCAATGCGCTTGGTTTCAAGGTTGTGTTTTAACTGCGCAGGATACACAAAGTCATATTCAATTGCGTAGCCCGGCCTCATTATCTCAGCAGTTTCCAGTCCGGGAATTGTCCGCACAAGGTTTACCTGCACATCATAAGGAAGGCTCGTGGATATACCGTTTGCGTAATACTCCTTTGTCTCAAGCCCTTCAGGTTCAAGAAATACCTGATGCCTCGGCTTTTCGGAAAACCTGACAACCTTATCTTCTATTGAGGGGCAGTATCTCGGACCGATGCCCTGTATCTTTCCGCTGTAAAGAGGAGAACGGTCCAGGTTTTCGCGGATTATACTGTGGGTTTCGGAATTGGTATATGTTATATAACATGGAAGCTGGGGATTTGTGATTTTTTCAGTGCTGTGGGAGAAGGGCACAGGCGGGTCATCTCCGTGCTGCGGCTCTGTTTTTGAAAAGTCTATTGTCTTTGCGTCAAGCCGGGGCGGAGTTCCAGTCTTTAATCTTCCCATCTTAAGCCCGAGTTTTTTTAATGAATCTGATAAGCCGATAGAAGGGAACTCTCCGGCCCTGCCTGCGGAAAAATTTTCAAGCCCGATATGTATTAATCCCTTGAGAAAAGTCCCTGTCGTAACAATAACAGCCTTTGCGCCGTAGAATATGCCCAAAGACGTGAGAACGCCTTTCACTTTTCCGCCTTCCACGACGATTCCATCTGCGAATGCCTGTTTTATGTCAAGGTTTTTCTGTGATTCTAAAACCTTCCGCATCTCGAGCTTGTAGAGCGCCCTGTCTGCCTGCGCCCTCAAGGACCACACAGCAGGCCCCTTTGACTTGTTCAGTATCCTGAACTGAATTCCTGCCTTATCAGTTATCTTTGCCATTTCACCGCCGAGAGCGTCTATCTCTCTGACGAGATGCCCCTTTGCTAATCCTCCTATTGCAGGGTTGCACGGCATCTGCGCGATTGTATCAAGGTTAATGGTGAAAAGGCATGTGGAAAGACCCACTCGCGAGGAAGCAAGCGCGGCCTCACAGCCTGCATGTCCCGCGCCGATAACAATTACGTCATAATCCCGGTCTTTAAACATGATTTATTATACCTTATCGGGTTTACAGCCTTGCAGGTGTGATATGGCGGACAGAGTCGGTTTTCGCTTTCTCAGATATTTTTCTGCCGTTCTAAAGCTCATTCCGCTGCAGCCGCAAAACTCGTCCCGAAGGCTTTCGGGACTCAAACAGTTGCGGCTGCGGACACTCCATTTCGCCAAGAACGAAAACGAAAAATCTCTGATGTCGCTCAAACCAACTCTGTCCGCCTGATAGAAAACGTAGTTCTAACAAATGGATTTTTCGGTATAATATCTGGGAATTGGAGGTGTGTGATAGCTTCAATAATAATAGACGGTTACAACCTAATCGGCATACAACACAAAGACCTTGAAAGCCAGAGGCAGAGGCTTGTGGAGCGGCTTGCTGAATACAAAAAAATAAAAGGACATGAGATTACTGTTGTATTCGACGGCTGGAAAAGCGGAAGCGGTAATGAGTCCCATTCAGTAACAGGGGGTATCAAAGTAATCTACTCAAAGCTCGGAGAAAAGGCAGACGCTGTTATCAAGAGAATCGTATCATCCGGAAAAAAACAGTGGATTGTTATAACTTCCGACAGAGAGATCGCAGACCACGCATGGGCCAATGGCTCTGTTGTTGTCTCATCAGGTGAGTTCTCGGATATACTTGGGAAGCCCTTAAAGGTTGGGGAAGGCGAATTTGACCTGATTGACGAAGATGAATACGAACCGACTAAAAAAGGAAGCTCCAGAAGGCTTTCAAAAAAAGAAAAGGCAAAAATGCGGGCACTCAGCAAATTATGAGAAAGTTATTTAATTTAAGGCCTGCGGATACTGTGACAGTAGTGTTTGTCAGCATTTTGCTGCTGCTCACAATAGCATTTAACTCTGCTATTCCAAGGAGACTGCTCTTAATCTCAATATACGCCACGCTGCTTATAGCACAATTCATCATTATAAGATTCAGGGGTAGGAACGGATTTGTGAGGATAACTTATGACCTTTTGTTCCCGATAATATGCGTCGTCATACTCTTTGACAGCCTTGAATGGGTTGTGCATTATGTGAATCCCAAAGATATAGACTCCCTGCTCGTAAGGCTTGATTACATGATCTTAGGGAATCATCCCACTGTTATGCTTGAGGCGGTAATGAATCCATTTCTTACAGACATTCTTCAGACAGCATACTCTACATATTATTTTCTGCCTGTGGTTTTCGGCATAGCGTTGATAAAGAATAATCAGAGGGAAGAGTTCAACAGGTCATTGTTTCTTATCCTCTTCTGTTTTTATCTTTCCTACACCGGCTACATAATCTGGCCCGCGATAGGACCGAGGTTCACCCTTGACCACTTACAGACGCAAAAACTTCAAGGCTTTCTGATAGCAGAGCAGATGCAGAATCTCCTTAACAGGCTTGAAGGCATAAAACGCGATGCGTTCCCGAGCGGGCATACAGGGGTCGCGCTTACAGTGCTTTATCTGGCGTACAAATATAAGAGAACTCTCTTCCGGATTTATCTTCCTATTGTGGGTCTTCTTTTGTTCTCAACTGTTTATTGCCGGTATCACTATGTTGTGGACGTTATTGCAGGGGTTATTCTTGCAATTGCGGCAATATTTTCCGGAGAGATATATTACAGGTGGTGGGAGAAAAGGACAGATAAGGCGTGATGCGAATTTATTCTTATGAACTTATAAAAATTTAATATCGTCTTTTTCTTGACCGCTTGAAGTGCGCGGAGTTAATATATAAACCGTTTCAATAAGTAAATATATCGTTGCTGAATGAAACAATATTTATGAGGCAAGGAGGGAATGGATTGATTCATTCAAGGGAAGTTTTAAAGATTTTGCTTGTTGTTCTTTCAATAATGGCGATATTCGTCAGCATATCTGCTTTTGCGTCAGAAACTCAGGAAGCCGCAAGGGCGGCTGCTTCAGCGTCAACCACTCCATGGTGGGTTTGGCCATTGGCTTTATTTGTTGTTACCTTTGTCTTAGGCATCCTTGCTGTTCTTGGAGGTGTCGGAGGAGGCGTTCTTTTTGTCCCCATTATCGGCGGTTTTTTCCCGTTCAATATTGATTTTGTAAGGGGCGCCGGGCTGCTCGTTGCTCTTGCAGGAGCTCTCGCGGCCGGACCGGGCCTCTTGAGAAGAAACCTCGCGAGCCTTCGATTGGCATTGCCGGTGGCGCTTATCGCATCGTCAGCCGCAATCGTTGGTGCGATGATAGGCCTTGCTCTCAAACCAAACGTGGTTAATACTCTTCTCGGAGCGACAATACTGTTCATCGTAGCGATTATGGTTACGGCCAAGAAGTCCGACTTCCCCAATGTTGCGAAACCTGATAATCTGTCACAAAGCCTTCATATTATGGGAATCTATAGAGAAGAATCATTAGGGAAAGACGTTGAGTGGCAGGTGCATAGGACTCCGCAGGGCCTGGCGTTATTTATAATTATTGGTATCATGGCAGGGATGTTCGGGCTTGGCGCCGGATGGGCAAATGTTCCTGTTTTAAATCTGCTGATGGGGGCTCCTCTTAAAATATCTGTTGCAACAAGCAAATTTCTTCTTTCCATAACTGACACTTCAGCAGCATGGGTATATCTCAATCAGGGCGCGGTATTGCCCATGATTGTTGTTCCGTCAATTGTCGGGATAATGCTCGGCTCCATCGTAGGCGTTAAGATACTTGTAAAGTCAAAGCCTAAGGCCATTAAATGGATGGTTATAGGGCTGCTGCTTTTTGCCGGCCTCAGGGCGCTTTTAAAAGGCATTGAGATATGGAAATAAAATAGCTGTTAGCTGACAGCTGATAGCCGAAAGCTAAATACGGAGGAAATAATGACTGAAAAACCAAAAGCATCGGAAGAACAGCTTGCATATGCAGGCGTTTTAAATAACGGGATGTGGATAGGGCTTGCCCTGCTCGTAGTTACTTTTATCATATATATATCCGGAGCGCTGCCAAGTTATGTGCCGATAGAAAAACTTTCGGAAATTCCCCAAGGCTCAAATGTGCCGTACTGGGGCATGAGAGCGCATGAGTTCAATCAGGCGTTCAATATCCCGACAGGCTGGGGCTGGGTGGCACAAGTCGGCAAGGGTGACTATCTTAATTTTGTGGGAATAGCGATACTTGGAGGCCTCAGTATTTTATGTTATCTTGTTATATTGCCTATTCTTATTAGAAAAAAAGACGCTTCCTATGTTGTAATCGCAGCGCTTGAAGTGGCTGTCTTGCTCCTTGCGGCAAGCGGCATATTAAAAGCAGGAGGGCATTGATATGGCACAGATATGTCACACAGCAAAACTTGAAAGATTGGTTTTACCGACAGACGGCTCTGAATTCAGCGAAGGCGCTGTAAGAGAAGCGATAATCCTTGCAAAGACATGCTCAAGCAAATTGTTTGCAGTATCTGTAATAGAGACAAATCCTGAGTATGAGGCAATAGCCCCTCAGCTTATCGAAAAAGCTGAAAAAGAGGCAAGGGAGCACCTTGAATCAGTAAAGGCGAGGGCGTTAAAAGAAGGCGTTGGCTGTGAGATAATTGCGCGTCAGGGCGAAGAGCCTTATAAATATATTGTTGAAGAGGCGGAAAAGAATAAGGCAGACATGATAATCATGGGACGCCGCGGAAGAAGAGGGTTGAAACGGCTCATGATGGGCAGCGAGACAGCAAAGACCATCGGCCACTTTCCATGCAATGTGCTGGTTGTTCCAAGAGCGGCGAAGCTTGAGTTTAAGAATATTCTTGTAGCAACAGACGGCTCCAAATACAGCGATGCGGCAGCTGCGGAGGCTGTAGGCATCGCAAAACGCTGCGGGAGTTCACTTATCGCAGTATCTGTTGTTTATTCAGATGTGGATAGAAAGTGCGCAGAAGACAATATTAAAGAAATTAAAGGGCTTGCAGAAAAAGAGGGCGTTAAGATTGATACGCTAATAGCTGAAGGAAGACCATTCGAGGTTATTGTTAATACTGCAAAAGACAAAAAAACAGATGCAATCGTAATCGGCAGCCACGGAAGAACAGGCATTGCAAGGCTTCTTATGGGAAGCGTGACAGAGAGGGTTATCGGCGCTGCCGAATGCGCCGTGCTTGTTGTTAAAGCAAAATAACTGCGCTGCTCGGCGCGCCTTCTTGCCTCACATAAAAATCTATTCGAAATGATATACGTTGCCCTCTAAGTTTCATAGCGGCTGGAAGAAGTTAGTATAGAGTCTGAGATGCCGGTAAAGCTCGTTGAGCGTTTGCATCTCTTAATGGGTAGTGTCAATCATTTTGTGTAAATTCCTTTAAGAGCTTCTTTCCCCATTGTT
>JASEHP010000070.1 GCA_030018605.1 Thermodesulfovibrionales bacterium | reverse complement strand
GTAAATTAATCCTCTCCATACTCCAAAACAGACACCGAAAAAAGTAATTATGCCAGAATTTCTCACTGCATTAAACAAATATAATCAGCTATTCAAGAGAGTGACAAGATTCTCTGCTTCTTCCATTTTCCGCCTCTGCTGTAATATAATAATCTAAAGTTGCGGCTTATAACTCTTAGAGAAAATATTGATAGCGATGCTTGTCGGTTATAACAATAACATAACCTACAAGGGGAAGGTTTATCATGTCCAGACAGAGGACAGCGGATTGAACAACCCTATTATAGTTACGCTTCTGTATTTTAAAGGCACAATCCTTGCCTCAAAGAAAATAAGCTATTCTCACCTCATCGGAATCAAAGACATCAAAAAAAGCGTCAGGGAACTGATGCAGGAGCAGCACAAGGCAATGCTGAAAGAGTTAAATACCCTGTTGACGGAGAAGAAGAGAAGAGAAAAGAAGAAATGGCTGTCACAGGGCAGCTCGGAACAAGCATTGCCGAGCCTGAAATGAAAAAAGCCAAAGACAAGACGCTGGACGATATTCTGCTTGATTACATCATGCAAAGGGAGAAGAAAAAATGAGTCAGGCTTCCGCTGCAAAAGACATTGCGTTTCTGAAAGAACAGGCAAATGCCGTGAGGATTGAAATCCTGAAGATGCTTGCAGAGGCAGGCTCTGGCCATACAGGCGGCTCTTTGTCAGCAGCTGATATGGCAACAGCGCTGTATTTTTCCAAGATGAGGCATAATCCCAAAGACCCTGCGTGGAAAGAGAGGGACAGATTTATACTCTCAAAAGGGCACGCAGCTCCTCTCTTATATACAGTTCTTGCCCTTTCAGGGTACTTTGATAAGTCTTTACTCAAGACATTACGCAAGATCGGAAGCCCGCTTCAGGGGCACCCATGCTCAAAACTATTGCCGGGCGTAGAAATATCCACAGGCTCGTTAGGACAGGGGCTGTCAATTGCCAACGGTATTGCAATGGGACTGAAAATGGGCGGCATGAATTCTCGCGTTTACTGTTTATTAGGAGATGGAGAAACACAGGAAGGGCAGGTCTGGGAGGCAGCGATGACAGCAGCCCATTACCGGCTTGATAACGTATGTGCAATTATTGATAACAATGGCCTTCAGATAGACGGGCCTTGCTGCGATGTAATGGCGCTTGAACCGATTACAGAGAAGTGGGATGCATTCGGATGGCATGTAATTGACATTGACGGGCATAATATGAAGGCGATTATTGGCGCCCTCAACGAGGCCGAGGGGATAAAGGGGAAACCTACTATGATAGTTGCAAGGACGGTAAAGGGGAAAGGAGTTTCATTTTTTGAAGGCAAGGTGCAGTATCATGGCGTAACTCCTACGCAGGAAGAACTTAAAAAGGCACTGGAGGAACTTGGAGAAAATGGGAAGTAGGGAAAAGAAGTCAGGAGTCAGGAGTCAAGAGTCGGGAGTTAAAACTCCGAACTCAGGACTCTCAACTCAGAACTTAAATCCCACCACCACCCCTTTGACAAAGGGGGGCAAGGGGGGATTTGTTGCTACAAGGGACGCATACGGAGATGCGCTTCTTGAACTTGGCAAAAAAAGAAAAGAAGTTGTCGTGCTTGATGCAGACCTCTCAGGTTCTACAAAGACAGCCAAATTTGCAAAGGTTTTCCCCGAGAGATTTTTTAATATTGGAATTTCAGAGCAGGATTTAATCGGCACGGCGAGCGGCCTTTCACTTACGGGAAAACTCCCATTTGCTTCCACATTTGCTGTTTTTGAGACAGGCAGGGCGTGGGAGCAGATAAGGCAGACAATCTCTTATTCAAGCCTGAATGTGAAACTCGTTGCAACTCACAGCGGGATTACCGTTGCCGAGGACGGCGCATCGCATCAGGCCATAGAAGACATCACACTCATGAGGGTGCTTCCTAACATGACCGTGATTGTACCTGCAGACGGAATAGAAACAAAGCAGGTCATCGAGGCAATAGCGGACTTTTACGGGCCTGTTTATGTCAGGCTTGGAAGGTCAAAGGTGCCTGTTGTTATGCCGGATGCTTATAAATTCACAATAGGCAAGGCATATAAATTCCATGTAGGAAAAGATGCAAATATAATCGCAGCAGGCATAATGGTTTCTGTTTCGCTTGATGCAATGGAGATGCTGAAAAAAGAGGGGATTGACGCAGGCGTGATAAATATGCCCACTGTCAAACCGCTGGACAATGATACAGTTGTTGAGGCTGCAAGGGCATCCGGATTAATTGTAACAGCAGAGGAGCATTCTGTTATAGGCGGGCTCGGCGGAGCGGTGTGTGAATTCCTCGCTGAGAATTATCCGGTGCCTGTAAAAAGAATCGGGATTAAGGACACCTTCGGCTGCTCCGGCCCTTCCGATGAATTGATGAAGTTATACGGGTTGACGGCAGAAGACATTGTCCGGACTGTGAAGGAAGGATTGAAAAAATAAAAGATGATACATTTTTCTAATGTCACTAAGTTTTATGAGAGACAGGCAGCGATTAAGAACATAACTTTTTCCATAGAAAAAGGCGAAATGGTTTTTATGACAGGACCGAGCGGCGCAGGGGAATCTACGCTCCTTAAGATTATCTATCTTTCGGAAAAGCCTGATGAGGGCAGTGTAACCATAGCAGAATGGGATTTGAGCAAGCTTAAGGAGTCAAGCATTCCGTTTTTAAGGAGAAACATAGGGGTTGTCTTTCAGGACTCCCGGCTTCTTGACAACAGAAATGTTTTTGACAATGTGGCCATAGCCTTGCGCATACGAGGCATGCTGGACAGCGAGATACAGGAATGGGTTATGGAAATACTGAAGATGGTGAATTTAAGACATAAGGCTGGCAGTTTCCCGCGGGCGCTTTCAGGCGGAGAACAGCAGCGGGTGGTTATTGCGCGCGCAATAGTCGGAGAGCCGACAATCCTTCTTGCCGATGAGCCGACAGGCAACCTTGACCCGGACACTGCAGCGGGGATTGCACGTCTTTTTAAGGAGATTAATGCTCGTGGAACTACAATTGTTATCGCTACACATAACAGGGAACTTTACAGGAATACAGGGCGGAGAGTGTTCAGGATTGACGGCGGCAATATGGTCGGGGAGGAGATAGGATAATGTATCTTTTATATTCGTTCAGACTTGCCCTCCAGAGCTTATGGCGTGAAAAGTGGATAAATCTCCTCTCAGTGCTGACAATAGCGGCAGGGCTGTTCATGATCACACTCACATTTTTTGTTGTTTATAACATAGACCTTGCAACAAAAAGACTTCCTGCCAGATTCTCGGTAATGCTCTACCTGAATGACGGGCTGCCAGAGCAGGAAACAGGAAGCATAATTGCACAGATGAAAAAGAATAATGCCGTTGAACAGGCAAGATATATAGCAAAGGATAAGGCGCTGGAGGAATTAAAAGGCGTTTTAAAGAATGCAGATTATATTCTTGAGGGCATTGACGAAAACCCTCTCCCCGCATCAATTGAGATTAAGCTTAAGAAAGAATCTGTCAATATCGCAAGCGTTAAGAAGTTTGTCGCAGAGATTAAAGAAATAAAAGGCATTGCAGATGTGGAGTATGGCGAACAATTCCTTAATTCCATTAACTCTATTAAAGGAATGGCAAAGGCAGGCAGTTTATCTCTTATTATCATAATGTCGGCAGGAGTGATTTTTGTATGTTACAGCACCATAAAGATTGCGTTTTACAGGAGAAAAGAAGAAATAGAAACATTTAAACTTCTTGGCGCAACAAGGGGATTCATACGCGCGCCTTTTGTTATAGAGGGGAGCGTGCTCGGGATGTTCGGCGGGATTGCAAGCATGGCAGCCGCGTTCGCATTTCACTATGTGCTCTTTTATAAGGTTACCGCTGCTATCCCAATACTGACAATCCTTGTGTTCCCCCTTGAAACTTTCCCTGCCCTTCCTGTTGCCGGATTGCTGTTAGGCATAGGAGGCGCTGTAATTGCACTTGGAAGAATAAGATTCTCCTGAGACTAAGAAAAGATGCAAGTAATAAACATTAGTGTCAGTGGTCAGTGCCGGTTATCAGTCAAAATGCCATTTTTAATTGCAGTCCTTTCGATATTCATTTTTTACTTTTTGCCTGCAGTGATTACTGACACTGCCTCTGCCGCCAAAGACCCGAAGGAAGAATTTAAAAAACTTCAAAAAGAAATAGGTACCCAAAAGGAAAGACTCGAGAAAACCAAGAAGATGGAGCATTCGGTTCTTGAAGAACTTGACAGGACAGATAAAGACCTCAACCGGATTCAAGCGGAGTTAAGAAAATACATTGGAAAGCGGAAGGTTACGGAAAATGAGATACGCAAGGTTGAGGCAGACATATCGGTAAACAGAGTAAAACTCGAAAGGCAGGCGGAGTGGCTTAAGAGGAAACTTCGCGCTATGCAGAAGTACGGCTATTCAGGCGATGTTGTGATTCTGCTTTCAACTTCGGAGGACATAGCTCAGATGATGAGAAAGTGGCGGTATATCAAGGATATGGCCGGTTACGACCATAAGATGCTGAACGAGTATAAAGAGACTATAAAAAACCTTGCAGAGCAGGAAAGCCGTTTTAAGACGCTGCACGCCGAACTGAAAAAGAGCGAGGCAAAGATACGGGCAAACGAGAAGGCAATCGCAGAAAAGAAAAAGGGCAAAAAAATACTCCTGTCCTCTGTAAGAAAGGAAAAAAATTCGTATGAAAAAATGCTGAAGGAGTTAAAAGAGGCTTCCAACAAGCTTATGGAGATAATAAGGCGTTCTGAGGAAGTTGAGACATATGCCGCAAAGGGCTTTCACTATCTGAAGGGGAAGCTGGAATGGCCTGTCAGCGGTAAGGTTCTAATCCCGTACGGAGCGCAGAAAGACCCTCAATTCAACACGCCGGTATTCAGAAACGGCATACATATCAAAGCAGATGACAATACCTCAGCAAAGGTAGTGCATAGCGGCAAGGTCGTATTTGCCGATTGGTTCAAGGGTTACGGCCAGCTTGTTATAATAAGTCATGGCGAAGGCTATCATACCCTATACGCAAATTTAGCCGAGATTTTTTATAAGGTTGGAGATATAATAAAAAGACAGCAGGCTATAGGCAAGGTCGGGGAATCAGGAACCCCGAATGCGCCGGGCCTGTATTTTGAGGTAAGATATAAGGGGAAACCGCTTGACCCTATGCAGTGGTTAAAGAAGCGATAGTTTTTTGGCAACTGTAATGGCAAGGCGGGATTTAAGGAGAGGTTTAAAGGGGCAATGAAAAACAAAAGACTTATTTTAACTTGGGTGGTTATTCTGGCAATTGTCTTGGGAGGTGTATTCGTAGGCAGGCTGTCAATCGGAGGTATGCGCGCCGAGGGCAAAAGCTATGAGTATCTTAAGGTATTCACAGAGGTGCTCTCTCTTGTGAAGAAGAATTACGTTGAAGAAGTAAAAACAAAAGATTTGGTGTACGGCGCAATAAAGGGGATGCTTAATTCGCTTGACCCTCACTCAGCTTATATGCCTCCGGAGGCATATAAGGATATGCAGCTTGACACAAAAGGCGAGTTCGGAGGAATCGGGATACAGATAGGCATAAAGGATGGGGTTCTGACCGTAATAGTGCCTATTGAAGATACGCCGGCTTATAATGCAGGGCTAAAGTCAGGAGATAAAATAGTAAAGATTAATGGAGAGTCAACAAGGGATATGGGGCTGCATGACGCTGTCAGCAAGATGCGCGGGCAAAAAGGCACAGCCGTATCAATTACGATTATGCGCGAGGGCTGGAAAGATACAAAAGACTTCACGATTGTGAGAGATGAAATAAAAGTGAAGAGCGTGAAATCCAAGGTCATAGAAAATAATATCGGCTATGTGAAGGTAAGCCAGTTTCAGGAACGCACTGCGGATGACCTTGAAGCCGCCCTATCTAAACTTGAGAAGCAGAATATAACTTCACTTATCCTTGACCTCAGAAATAATCCGGGCGGACTTTTAAACAGCGCTGTTGATGTTTCAAGCCAGTTTCTGCCGGCAGACAAGGTTGTTGTATCCATAAAGGGCAGAAGCGGTGAAAAAGCAGAGTACCGGACAGAAAACGGCAAGGTTTCCGAGCAGAAAGCAAAGAAAGCAGAAATATTCAGCGTTATGCCAATGATTGTGCTTGTAAATCAGGGAAGCGCAAGCGCCTCGGAGATTGTCGCAGGAGCGCTTAAAGACTGGAACAGGGCTGTCATACTCGGGGTGCAGACTTTTGGAAAAGGCTCTGTTCAGAGCGTTGTGCCGCTGAGCGACGGCTCAGGATTAAGGCTTACAACAGCGCGCTATTATACGCCGAAAGGCATATCTATCCAATCAACGGGAATTACGCCTGATATTATCGTGAAACTGGAACAAAAAAACGGCGCGAAAGAGCATGCTGTAGTAAGAGAGAAGGATCTTGAAAGGCATCTTAAGAATGACCAGCTTGAGGAAAAACAAAAGACACAGGAGGAGACAGTTCCGTTAGAGGTCAGCGAAAAGGATGACAATCAACTCCAGAGGGCAATAGACCTTCTTAAGACATGGAAGGTTTTTAAGGAACTACCCAAAGCAGCATAAAGGATAGTAACGAGCTTAAAGACAGTAACAAGTAACGAGTTAAATTACATTAAAAATTATAAAACTCGTCACTTGTCCCTCGTCACTTGTTACTTGTGAAGAGATGTCCCGCATTATTTTTGACATAGAGACAAGCGGCAAAGACTTTGATTCCCTTGAAAAGAGCACCCAGGAATACCTGCTTCGCTGGGCAGAGACAGAAGATGATATTAAGGATGTCAAGGAAAGCTTATCATTCTATCCTTTAACAGGCGAAGTCATAACCATAGGCATTCTTAACCCTGCTACCGACAAGGGCGCAGTATATTTCCAGTCGTCTGAAACACAGATCGCTCCTTTTGAAGAGAACGGGATAAAATTTGAGACAGGCACAGAAAAGGAAATCCTTGAAAAGTTCTGGAACAATGTTAAAAGCTATAGAGAGATAATCACCTTCAACGGAAGGGGATTTGACTGCCCGTTCATTCTTATCCGCTCTGCTGTTCATAAGATAAAGCCTACAAAAGACCTTATGCCCAACAGGTACAACGGCGCTCATATAGACCTCCTTGACCAGCTTACCTTTTACGGGGCTTCAAGGCGAAAGTTCAGCCTTGATATGTGGTGCAAGACCTTCGGAATTAAAAGCCCCAAAGAGGACGGCATTACAGGATACGACATAAAAAACCTTTTTGCCGACAAGAGATATCTTGACATCGCGCGGTATTGTATCGGCGACATCAGGGCAACGAAAGAACTGTTTGGTTATTGGGAGAACTATATAAAATTTAATCCATAGAAGATTTACGCCTTTTTTCTTAGCCGATATCTGTTTTCTTCGAGAATAGTCAAATTCCCATAAATATCTTCCGGCGTGACTTCTTCAAGGAAATTCTTCAAAGCAGAAAGTACAATTTTTGAAGGCATATACTTGAACTTAAGCCTTATTATTCCAGAATGTGTCCTGGGTGGATAATCCAGAATATTTCCAAAATCCCGATCTATTGTAATAAGCACAAAGCCATGCTGTTTTGGGCATAATTACAAAAATCGGTGTCCAGAAATAGCAAATTATTTTTTAATATCATATAGTTAGTATCATAATT
>JASEHP010000006.1 GCA_030018605.1 Thermodesulfovibrionales bacterium | reverse complement strand
GGAGGCTATGGCAGCCTAACTTAACTGGAGTGTCCGTGAAAACAGGGGAAGATCAAATTTCATCATCTTATGCGATAATTGAGACTATAAACCTGTATTCAAAGGAGAACTATTATGGCGCATGTCCCGAGCCCGAGTTACAGCATAACCATCCGCGTTGAAATAGACAACAAGGTTGGAATGTTCGCAAGACTCGCGACAGCCTTAAGTTACGCGGGAGGAGACCTCGGCTCAATTGATATAGTGCGCGTTGAAAAAGGAAAGATCATCCGCGACATCACTGTCAATGCCCGTGACGAAAAACATGAAAAGACTATCGTAGCCTCTATAAAAAGCATAGAGGGGGTAAAGGTGCTGAGGGTCATGGACAGGACTTTTTTTGCCCACGAAGGCGGCAAGATCGAGATACATAACAAGGTGCCTGTAAGAGACAGCAATGACCTTTACATGGTATATACTCCTGGAGTTGCAAGGGTGTGCATGGACATTCATGAGAACAAGGAGCATTTATTCCGTTATACGATAAAGGGCAATTCTGTTGCAGTAGTGACTGACGGCACCGCAGTGCTCGGCCTCGGCAATATAGGGCCTGAGGCTGCGATGCCTGTGATGGAAGGCAAGGCGATGATATTTAAGGAGTTTGCAGGCATTGACGCATTTCCGATTGCCCTGAAGACCAAAGATCCGGATGAGATTGTAAATACAGTAAAAAATATTTCCATTCCCTTCGGCGGGATAAATCTTGAGGACATATCAGCGCCGAGATGCTTTGAGATTGAGGATAGGCTGAGGAGAGAACTTGATATCCCAGTAATCCATGACGACCAGCACGGAACCGCTGTTGTTGTGCTTGCAGCTCTTATAAATGTATCAAGGCTTCTGAAAAAAAATATAAGAAAGTTCAGAATAGCGATTGTCGGAGCCGGCGCAGCCGGTTCTGCAACTGCAAAAATTCTCAGGGCTTACGGCATAAAAGATATAACAGTTTGTGACAAGCACGGCGCAATCTATACAGGAAGAAAACAGGACATGGATATTTTCAAAAAATCACTCGCAAGAATAACCAACCCAAGAAAAATAAAAGGAAGCATCTCTTATGCAATGGAGGGCGCTGATGTTTTCATCGGCCTTTCAGCGCCAAACATCATAACCGTTGACGACATCAAGAAGATGTCAAAAAGTCCTATTGTATTTGCCCTTGCCAATCCCGAACCTGAAATAGCTCCCGAGGATGCATTTCCGATAGCCCGTATTCTTGCAACAGGGAGGTCTGATTATCCGAATCAGATAAACAACATGCTTGGTTTTCCGGGAATATTCCGGGGACTGCTTGATGTCCGGGCAAGGGGCGTCAATGAAGATATTAAGTTTGCCGCAGCAGAGGCAATCGCCCAGATAATAAAGGACGATGAGCTGCATGAAGACTACATAATCCCAAGCGGATTTGACAGAAAGGTCGTCTCATCAGTCGCTCATGCAGTTGCAGAGACGGCAAGGAAAACCGGACTTGCAAGACATTAAAGCAGCCCTGCCCTCTCCATTATCAGAGGCACCTTATCTTCCATGCCGATTGCCATGATATGAACACCATCGCATATCTTTTCATCTTTCAACTGTTTGATATGCCGCGCAGTTATGTTCATGCCTGTGTCAAGCGCTTTTTCTTTGCCTGCTGCCTTAAGTTCATCAATCAACACTTGCGGAACCCTGATTCCCGGAACATTATTGTTAAGGAAATTCGCCATGCCCGCAGACTTTAAGACAACGAAACCCGCGAGAATTTTCACAGGGAACTTTCTTGCATGTTTCATAAATTCTTTGAATTTCTCAATATCGTAAATGGCCTGAGTCTGGAAAAACTTCGCGCCTGCCCTTACTTTCTTTTCAAACTTTATCAATTGCGGTTCAATCGGGTTTGCTTCAGGCGTTACAACAGCGCCCTGAAAAAAACCAGTTGAACCCTTGAGTTCATTGCCTGACATATCCTTTCCGTTATTCAATCCATCAACAATCTTTAGAAGCTGGACCGATTCAACATCATAAACAGGCTTTGCGCCTTTATGGTCTCCTGCAGAAACATGGTCCCCTGTCATGCAAAGCACATTCTTTATGCCGAGAATGCTTGCGCCGAGGAGGTCTGACTGAAGACCTATCCTGTTCCTGTCGCGGCAGGTCATCTGAAATATAGGCTCAAGCCCTTTATCGATAGCGGTCTTGGACACAGCCATAGAGCATATACGCATAACAGCGGACTGGTTATCAGTTACGTTAACGGCATCCACCTTGCCTTTTAAAATCTCCATGTGGTGCAGCATCTCCTTAATGTCGGTGCCTTTCGGCGGCCCGACCTCTGCCGTTACAACGAATTTCCCTGAATTCAATATCTCTTTGAAGCTCATTTCTTTTTCTCCTCCCTTGCCACAAGCGTCCTCGGTTTCTGTGATGCTGACCAGTCTTTTGCCTCTAAAGTAACCTCGCAGAGTTCCTGAAGTTTGTCAAGCTTCTTCATCCTCTCATATATCCTTACCCATGCGCATTTGATGTCAGGGCTTATCTCGCAGTGGCCGTCCTTGCATCCGCCGCACGGCCCGTTTAATAGTCCCTTCGGACATGCTGTAATCGGGCATATTCCGCCTGTCTTGTCAAGGATGCACTTTCCGCATAACGAGCATCTCTCGTCAAAAAATTGGAGCCTTGTCATATTCCCGAGGAAAAGACTGTCATTCGAAGCAAAAACAGCTTTGTCTTCATATAAATCCACAGCGGTCTGCGTACCTGCGCCGCATGACATCACAATAATGCAGTCTGTCTTATCCAGAGCCTCTTTGAAAGGCTTTAATTCAACTTTTGTGCCGAGCACCTGACAGCCTGTCTTAGCGACAAATGTTCCTGTCACAGACTTACCTTCTGCCTCAAGCGCCTCCTTCATAGCCTTAAGCTCAGGCTCCCCTCCGGTTCCGCACAGTGTTGCGCACTCAGAGCATCCAATCAGGAAAAAATTCCTGTAGTTTTTTACATTTTCCATCAGTTCTTTAAAGTCACGCTTCTTTGTGATAATCATTCTTCCTCCATTTGTGGCTGTGAATAGTGACAATAATCAGTGTCAGTGATTAGTGTCAGTGAACAGACACAGTCTCCTTCTGCGACCCGCCGAGGCGGGAAAACTGACACAGACACTGTTTACTGCGTTTTTTATTATAACGGGAATTTCAGGTAAAAATAAATGGTTTTCTGAAGTTCCAGTTTTTGAAGGTTATAGTTTCACTGGCCTTTCAGGCGATTCCAGAATTCTCTTGGAGTTATTATCTCTATTTCTTTGTATTTTTTAAGAACCAAGAGGTCATCATCCCCTGTTATTATAAACCTTGCATTGCCGCTTAGAGCTGTTTCAAGGATTTTAATGTCATCTTTATCTCTGCAGATATGAGCATCAATCATTTCAGGCTTTACAGTCTCTGATACCTCTCTTAAATAGTCTATTATGGAAGGAACAATCTTATGCGGCAGTTTTATCTTATGAATCAGTTTTTCTTTTATCTCTGACAGGATATGTTCGCTGAATACTATCGTATGGCTTGAAACGCATACTTCAAAAACCTCAGAACACAGCCCTCTTGATGCAAAGGCAGCTACGATTACATTTGTATCGAGAACAACCCTCATGAGATGGCTTTGAAAATATCCTCGTCGGTGATTAAGCCCTGCGCCTCGGCAAAAGGCAAAACCTTCTTCCTCAACTGCTGAAACCGTCTTAATGCCAGATAGCGTTCAAGCGCGTCCCTGATAATCTCGCTCTTTGAAGCCTTCTCTGCCTTAACAATAACATCCAGTTCCTTCTGCAGTTTCCCTGTAAGCCTTATGGTTATTGTGCCTTTCATCTGGTTGCCTCCTTGATTGTAAGACATTGTAACACGATGGAAAAGGAAATGTCAAAATTAAGATAATTGGGGTAGCGTAAAATCTTCTGTGTAAAATCTTGAAGTAAAAAAAGACAGGGTGTATCCTCCATAAGTTAATAACCAATCAACTTAAAAGGAGGAACACACCCATGTCGGTAAAGGAATTAACGAAATTAACGGTAACAGATTTATTCAGAGAATACAAGAGCAGTTTCAAGGAATATTGGCAAGACCATGATGAGACAGTCAATGCCTTCAGGAAGAAGCTGATAGAGGGCTCATTGGAGGCAGAGCGGGATATGTTTATATGTTCAAGACCATATGAGCGCAGTGTAGTGCGCAAGGACTATCGGAATGGTTATTGGGAAAGGGCGCTAATCTTAAAAGACGGACGGCTTCAAATAAAGATGCCGAGGATACGTGGCGGAGGATATGACAGCGAAGTAATACCGCGTTACCAACAAAGGATAGATGAAGTCGATGCAGCATTGATGAAGATATTTCTATATGGGGCATCAACAAGACTCACAGGAGAGGCATTAAGGCCGCTTTTGGGAGAAGGGGTAAGCGCACAGACAATATCTAATATAGCCAGGAGCCTTGATAAAGAAGTAGAGAGATACCACAAACGCAAGATAGAAGACCGGTATCTTTATCTGTTTTTGGACGGAATCGTATTAAAGACAAAGACCGGGTTTGGTTCAAAGAAAAAGACAGTGCTTGCGGCATACGGGATAACGATACAAGGCAAAAGAGAGCTTATAGACTTCATGGTGGTAAGCCATGAGAGCCAAAGGAGGTGGGAGGGGTTTTTAAATAATCTCTATAATCGCGGGCTAATCGGAGATTTATTGGGCTTGATAATAACAGACGGCAACGCAGGGCTTGAAAATGCAGTTGACTATGTATATCCAAAAGTAAAAAGGCAGCGGTGCTGGGCGCACAAGCTAAGAAACGTATCTAATTACCTGAGGAAAAAGGATCAAGACAAATGCATAAAGGAAGCCCGCGCTATCTACAATGCCAAAGGAAGACACGAGGCTGTGGAGGCATACAATAAATGGGCAAAGAACTGGAGAACCCTCTGCCCCAAGGCAGTAAGATGTATAGAGAAGGACTTGGAAGAACTGCTTAACTTCTACTCATGTCCCAAGGAAATACGGATTAAAGTGAGGACTACAAACGTTATAGAAAGGGCGTTCAGAGAGGTCAGGAGAAGAACACGCCCCATGAGTTGTTTTAACAACACCCAAAGCATTGAGAGGATTGTTTATGCTGTATTAAATCATTTAAACGATAAATGGAGAATTAAACCCTTAAAGGAATTTACACAAAATGCTTGACACTACCGATAATTGGATGTGTGAAATTGCGCCGGGGAATTAAGACTGTTGCTGTTAAAAAGACTTTGATATAAGACAAATACGTTCTGGATTTTTTATTCGTATCTTAACGCATCTATGGGATCAAGCAGGGATGCCTTGTATGCGGGGTAGAAACCGAAAAATATTCCTACTAACCCTGAAAAACAGAACGCAAGCACAACATAAAACGGAGATATGATCGTGGGCCACTCTGCAAAAACAGAGAACATCTTGGAGCCGCCTACGCCTATGATAATGCCTATCATGCCTCCGATTAACGACAATGTAAGCGCCTCAATGATAAACTGAAGCCTTATGTCCCATGTCCTTGCGCCAACAGCCATTCTTATTCCGATTTCCCTTGTCCTTTCAGTAACCGAGACCAGCATGATATTCATAATCCCGATTCCTCCTACGATTAGAGAAACCGATGCGATAGCGCCAAGCAATAGAGATGTTACCCTTTGAGATTCTTCCCGTGCCTGCATTACCTGCGTAAGATTCCTGACCGTAAAATCATTTTCCTGTTTGGGGCCTATGCGGTGCCTCTGCCTGAGCAGTTGTGTTATCTGCCTCTCGGCATCAGGAAGGTCTTCCGAGCTTTTTGCCTTAACATGGATTATCCTGACCATGCCCGGAAACGGAGTTCCAAAAAGCTGTCTCTGGGCTACCGTGATAGGGACTAAAATAATATCATCCTGATCTGCCCCTGTAAGAGACTGTCCTTTAGGCGCAAGCACTCCTATTACAGTAAACGGCACCTTTTTTATCCGTACAATCTGACCTATCGGATCTATGTCGCCAAAAAGATTATCTACAACGGTCTGTCCCAATAAACATACCTTTGCCCCGCTCTTGACCTCCTGCTCTGTAAACACCCTGCCTGAAGCAAGCTGCCATTCCCTTACATTCAAAAAATTCGGCGTCGTGCCCCTTATGCCTGTTGCCCAGTTCTGGTTGCCGTAAACAACCTGCGCAACTCCGCCATGGTCAGGCGCAACATCGGCAACTGCAGGAGCCTCTCTTAGAATAGCCTCGGTATCACCCATGGTAAGTGTGGGCTGGGTGCCTGCGCCCATTCTCACCCCTCCTGCAGAGGTTGAGCCCGGCAGTATTATAAGAAGGTTGCTTCCTATGCTTGCTATCTGGTCTGCTATTTTCTGGCTGGCGCCTTTGCCTACGGCAAGCATCGCAATCACAGCACTGACTCCGATGATAATCCCGAGCATTGTGAGGGCTGAACGCATCTTGTTCACCCTTAACGCCCTGAATGATATTTTCAAAGTTGAAGGTATGTTAATCATAATTTAACCGTTCGGCTGTCATTGCGAGGAGGTCTTATGACCGACGAAGCAATCTCATCACCTGTAGATTGCTTCGCTTCGCTCGCAATGACAAGACTTAAACTACTCATATATTTTTACCACGTTCATCATTGATAATGCAGCCGTCGCGGAATTTTATTATTCTCCTGCTGTATCCTGCTATATCAGCCTCATGTGTTATAAGTATTATTGTGATATTTGCTTCAGCGTTCAGCTTTGTGAAAAGCTCCATTATCTCAGCGCTTGTCTTTGTGTCAAGATTGCCTGTAGGTTCGTCTGCAAGGATTACCGGCGCGTTATTCACAAGCGCCCTTGCAACAGCTACTCTCTGCTGCTGACCGCCGGAAAGCTGATTCGAAAAATGACGCTCCCTTCCCTCCAGACCGACACTTTTAAGCGAAGACATTGCCCTCTGCATTCTTTCTCTTGCGGTAACTCCGTTATAAAGCATGGGAAGCTCAACATTCTCAAGGGCGGATGTTCTTGGAAGCAGATTGAACCCCTGAAAGACAAAACCTATCTTCTTGTTTCTTATGGCGGCAAGCTCGTCCCTTCCGAGACTGCCTACATCACTGCCGTCAAATAGATACCTGCCGCTTGTAGGCTTGTCAAGGCATCCGATGATATTCATAAAGGTAGATTTGCCGGAACCCGAAGGCCCCATTATCGCTATAAATTCCCCATTCTCAATCTTGAGCGAAATTGCGCAGAGAGCCTTGACTGAGACATCACCAAGTTGATAGACCTTAGTGATCTGCTGCACATCAATGAGCGGCATATCAGAACATCCTCGGAGTAGTCCCTGATTTTTGTTTTGGCTTCGTCAGAGATTCCACTATAACTTCCTGCCCTTCTTTTATCTCACCTGATTGCAGCTCTGTATAACTTCCGTCGCTTACGCCTATAGATACAGATATGCGTTTTGGTTTTCCGTCTGCAATTATCCAGACGCCCGCGCCCTTCTGCTGGGTCTTTTGGGATTTATCTTTATCCCTGTCAGGCATGCTGAATCTAAGGGCGGCATTAGGTATTCTGAGAATATCTTTCTTTAACGATATTATTATAGAGACATTCGCCGTCATGCCGGGCTTGAGTTTAAGTTGCGGATTGCCGACTAAAATCACTGCATCATACGTAATAACATTCTGGATATTTATGGGAGCATTTCTGACCTGCGATACCTTGCCTTTGAAAATAACACCCGGATAAGCGTCAACACCAAACTCAACATCCTGCCCTTGCCTTACCTTGCCTATGTCAGCCTCAGCCACATTCGTGTCTATCTGCATCTTTGTAAGATCCTGCGCAATGGTAAAAAGAGTCGGCGTCTGGAAACTTGCGGCAACGGTCTGCCCGACATCCACATTCCTTGATACGACAATCCCGTCAACGGGCGAAATAATTCTTGTATATCTGAGATTTGTTTCCGCAACCTTCAAGGACGCCTCTGCCTGCGCAACCTGAGCCTTTGAGGAGTTTATCTGAGCCTTTGCAGTTTCGTAATTAGTCTCTGAGGTATCAAGCTCGCTCCTTGCAATGAGATCTTTTGAGAAAAGCCCTTTATTCCGCTCAAAGGTCCTTTTTGCATCAATGAAAGACGCCTCGGCCTTTTCCAGATTTGCCTTTGCAGAAAGCAGGTTTGCCCTTGACTGCTCCACTTGAGCCTCAAATGTGGCAGGGTCAATCTGCGCTATGAGCTGTCCATTTTTAACAGGCGAATTGAAATCTGCATAAATAGCCTTTATTGTTCCCGAGACCTGGGTGCCGACAAGTACAGTAGTTACCGCGTTCACATTGCCTGAGGCGGTAACCGTCTCAACTATATCACCCTTGCTTACTTTTTCTGTCCTGAATTTTAATCCGTTTTCCTTTTTCGAATACAAAAAGAATGCTGCCACTGCGACAATAAGGACTGCGGCAACAGCTATAAGAATTTTCTTCATTATCTAACCCCCATCGCCTTCTCAAGGTTCGTAAGCGCAATCTTGTGGTCATAGAGCGCCTGTATATAGGATGCCTTTGCATTAGTCAGCCCCACCTGCGCATCGGTAACTTCAATAGGGCTGCCTATTCCTGCCGCATACCTCCCATTGGCAAGCTCAAGATTTTCTTGAGCCTGTTTTACGACAAGTTCCGCCGCCGGAATCCTTTCTTCCGCTTCTTTAAGATTTAAATATGCCTGCTGGACTTCAAGGAAAATGTTCTGCCTGAGCAATTCTTCATTTGCCTTCAGGACATTCAGATTCGCCTCTGATTCTTCCACCTGATGCTTTGTCAGGAATCCGCTGAATATAGGGAACGACAAAGTTACTCCTGCCTCCCATCCCTCTCCAAGCGGGAATCTCTCTCCAGTTCTGTTGTACGAGGCATTGCCGGTTAAAGTGGGATAGTATCCCTTTTTCGCAAGTTCTATGGAAGACCCTGCCGCATTCTTCTTTGCGATTGTTGACTTAAGATCAGGCCTGTTCTGATAAGCCTTGTCAACCGCATCCTTGAGAACTATATTATATTTCTGATAGGAAAGATTATCTTCAATAACATACTCCGGCGCGCTGGGAACGCCCATTGCGTTGTCAAGGATAACCTTCGTCACCCTGAGCGCATTTTCAGCCTTTATCAGATTGAGCCTTGCATTGCTCAAATCCACCTCTGCCTTGGTAACATCAATTTTAGGCTTTGTGCCTGCTTCGTAAAATCCTTTCGCCTGTTCAAGATGGCTCTGAAACTGTTTAACCGTCTCGTATGCTACTTCCCTTGTCCTTCTCGCCTGCAATGCCCCGTAATATGCCTGCTTTACATTAAGAATTATCTGCGCTGTTACATTGTCCATGTCTGCCTTTGATGAATCCGCATTCAGGCTCTGGATATCCACCTGTGTCGAAGTTTTCCCGAAGTCGTATATGTTTTGTTTTAACGTCACGCTGCCGCTATAATCGTTAACTGAATTGTGATTAGTCCTTGATACGGGGTTTTCCCTGCTGTAACCGGATGTCAAATCCACCTGAGGGTAATAATTGGCGCTTGCCTGTCCCACCTTGCTCTGGCTTGCCTTCAGTGTGTTTGCCGCGGCAATTATATTAGGCTGTTTCTTTAATGCTATTTCCACACATCTGCCGATATTAAGCACTTCGCTCTTTTTAATGACCTCCTCGGCCCCTGCATTGTAAGGCCGTAGACTCGACTCTACGAGAAGAACTAACAGGAGCAGCACTATAATGAAAATGGCTTTTCTCATATTTTACCTCCTGCCTTTAAGACTACTGTTTACCCCTTTTTATTTTAAACAATTTTGTCTGCAAATCGTCAAATAAATCGTATGCGACAGGCACGACAACAAGTGTTAAGAACAGCGATGTGAGGAGTCCTCCAACAGTGGCGATCGCCATAGGCGCGCGCGTCTCAGAGCCTTCTCCAATACCCAGGGCAATTGGCATCATGCCAAGGACCATGGCAAATGTTGTCATGAGTATCGGCCTGAGTCTTACGGGTCCTGCATGGATAATCGCCTCTCTCCTTCCCATTCCTCTTGCCCTCAAAGTGTTTGTATAGTCCACAAGAAGAATCGCATTCTTTTTAACGAGCCCCATAAGAAGAATAAGTCCTATATAACTGAAGATATTTAACGTGCCGCCTGTTATCCACAATGCGCCGAATGCTCCGATAAGTGAAAGCGGCATTGAAAGGAGCACTGTTACAGGATGGACAAAACTCTCAAACTGAGATGCAAGTATCATGTAAGCCAGGATAATTCCAAGCACCAGCGCAAACATCAGATACTTAAATGATTCACCCATTGTATCTGCCATGCCTTTATATCTTCCCGAATACTCAGGAGAAAGCGCCTTTGCTGCTATTGAATCAAGCTCTTGCTTTGCCTGTCCAAGCGGCTTGCCCTCAAGATTTGCAAAAATCGTTATTGCCCTTTGCCTGTCAACCCTGTTTATTACGCTGGGACCCCCTCCTTCCTGAATTTTGATGATATTCGACATCTCTATAAGCTTTCCGTCTTTTCCTCTCACATAGAGTCTTTCCATATCAGAAGGCTTTGCCCTGTCCTTTTGATCGAGCCTTACCCTGACATCATACCTCCTGCCTTTTGTCTCATCCTTAAACTTTGTAACATCTACTTCGCCGCTTATAAGAAAATTTACCGCCTCTGCAATTGTGGAAACGTTTACTCCCAAATCCGCTGCCTTGTCTCTGTCAATGAACACCCTCACCTCGGGCTTTCCTGTCTCAAGAGAAGTATCCACATCAACAATGCCAGGCAGTTTTGAAAATTCGCCAACAACCTGTTTTGTATATGTCTCAAGAGCCTCAAGGTCTCTCCCGCGAATACTGTAATGTACAGGCACGTTCCTCTGCCCGCCTCCGATAAGCGAGATATCCTCGGCAGTCCCTTTAAGCCCGGGAATCTGCCTGATTTTTTTTCTTACGTCCCTCATTATCTGCTGCTGTGTTCTCTGCCGTTCTGATTTTGGTTTAAGCCCTATAATCAGCGCAGCCTTATTAGTCTCTCTTGCGAGGCCGCCGCTCTGAGAATAATACACTGTGCTTAATTCAGGGATATTCCGCGCTATTTCCTCTGCATGCCTGAACATCCTGTCAACCTCATCAACAGAATAATCTATCGGCGCCCTCAGCCTTACGAAAAACCTTGACTGATCTTCCGGAGGGACAAACTCCTTGCCGATGAATCTTGTAATGAAAATGCTGGCAACAAATAAACCCGCCGCAGTAATTATCACAAGCGCTTTATGGTCAAGCGAAACTTGCAGCAATTTCCTGTAAAACTCTTCTGTCTTTTTATACCATCGTTCAAGAAAATGAGAGATACTGGAAAGTAATCCCTCCATCCCTCCTTTAGCAAAGTCGTTGCGACTCGCAACCGAGGGGTCTGAGGGAGGATTTGTTTGGCTTGCGACTCTTGACGCATGACTTTTCAGATACCGCGATGCCATCATAGGCGTCAGAGTAAATGAGACGAAGAGCGATACAAGCACCGCAAACACAACTGTAAGCGCAAACTGAAGGAAGAACATGCCAATAATTCCCTTCATAAACGCCACTGGCAGAAATATTGCGGCAATAGCAAAGGTCGTCGCCATAACTGCTGTGCCTATCTCTGCTGTGGCAAAGGAAGCGGCCTTCATGGGTTCCATTCCTGCTTCAATATTTCTGTGGATATTCTCTATTACAATAATTGCATCATCAATCAGAATACCTATTGAGAGTGAAAGTCCGAGCATGGTCATGTTATTGAACGTAAAACCAAATGCATTCATCAGTGTAAATGTCGCGATGATAGATGTAGGAATTGCAAGCGCGCTTATAAGCGTAATCCTCATATCTCTGAGAAAGATAAAGACCGCAAGGATTGCAAGTATGCCGCCGTAAATCAGGTGATGCTGAACCTCATTTATAGATCGCCTTATGAATGTGGACTGGTCAAAATTTATTCCTACATTCATGCCGGGCGGAAGCGTCTTTGCGATGATTAAAAGTTCCTTCTTTATCCTGTCTACAACTTCAACTGTGTTGGTTCCTGACTGTTTCTGTATCCCTATGCCGATGGCAGGCATCCCGTTAAATCTGGCAATAGTGCGCTTTTCCTCCATGCCGTCTTCTGCCCTGCCAACCTGTCTTATTTTTACAGGCGCTCCCTTGTAATAGGCAATTATAAGGTCATTGAAGTCGGAAACCTTCCTGATCTCGCCTTTTACATTTATGGAAAACTCCTTTGAATCGCTCTCAATCCTTCCTCCCGGCAGTTCAACGTTTTCCTTCTGAAGCGCATTCATAACATCATGAGCTGTAATCTGATACGCATTGAGTTTAGCTGCGTCAAGCCAGATTCTAACCTGCCTGAGCCTTGTTCCCACAAGCCTGATGGCGCCTACGCCGTTGATTCTTTGCAGTTGTTCCTTGAGAACCTCATCGGCATAGGTGGACAATTCCCTGACAGACCGTTGGCCTGTAAGCCCGAGCCACATAACAGGGTTTGCGTCAGGGTCAACCTTCTGTATTATCGGCTCATCTATGTCTTTGGGCAGTTTCCCTTTTATTATGGAAATTTTTTCCCTTACATCCTGAACCGCAAGGTCAATGTCTCTTTCAAGGACAAATTCAACGCTTACAGTTGAAATCCCTTCTGTGCTTGTAGAGGAAATGGTTTTAACGCCGTTGATTGTATTGACCGCCTCTTCTATCTTGCCTGTTACGTCAACATCCATTATCTCCGGGTTTGCGCCTTTAAGGGTGGTGCTTATATTGACAATAGGAAAATCAACCTTCGGGAACAGGTCAACGCCGATTCTCGGATAACTAACGATACCGAGCACAACAAGCCCGAGAATCACCATTGTCGCGAATACAGGACGTTTTATGGAAGTATCAGCGAGCCACATTTACTTTTGCACCTTCAAACAAATTCTGCTGTCCTACTGTCACAATTAATTCACCTTCTTTTACGCCTTCAATTATCTCTATGTATTCGTTGCCTGGCGGCTGAGGGCTGCGGACTGAGGACTGTAATTTATATTGCTGTCCAATCTTTACTGTTCTTTCTTTTGCCCGGTCTCCCTCCGCCACAAAAACTCTTATCTTCTCACCTTCATAAAGCAGCGCAGTGATGGGAACAAGGACTATGCCTCTCTCGCTGCCGGTATGGAGCGTGACATGGGAAAAAAGTCCGGGCTTCAGAATGCCCGAAGGATTGGGAACCAGCGCTTCAATTAAAAGTGTCCTTGTCTTTTCCTCAAGGCTCGGATAGATAACGCTCACTTTCCCTTTAAACTCTCTCTGAGGGAAAGCATCAACAGTAAAAAATACATTCTGTCCTGCTTTAAGTTTTCCTGTATCTTTTTCTGGCACTGAAAAATTAAGCTTAATCGGATTGGTCTGTATGATTGTGAAAAGCGCTGTGCCGTTTTTTACGTAGTTTCCTCTTTCAACTTTCTTTTCTTTAACGACGCCTGCAAGAGGCGAATAAATTAAAGTCTTTAAAAGTTTCTGCTTTGCAAGAGAGAGCGATGCCGTTGCCCTTTCAACCTCGGCAGCGGCAAGGGACAGCCTTGTTGAAACATCATCAAACTGCTGCTGCGTAACAAGCTGTTCTTTAAACAGGGCATTCTTTCGCTGATATTCCAGCTTTGTATTGGCCAGATTCGCATCTGCCTGCTTTAAAGCAGCATCCACCTTTTTCACCTCGAGGTCATAGTCAATATCATCAATAACAGCCAGAATCGTTCCTTTAGAAACTATAGAGCCCTCACTAACCTTCATGCCTTTTAATATCCCGTCAACTTCAGCGCTTACAATAACCTCTTCATATGGATTCAATGTTCCTGTAGTATCAAGAAACGGCCTGAGGGATTTTTTCTCGGCAGCATGGACACGGACATTAACGGCTTTTTCCGCTGGAGCCTTGACCTCCTTCTTTTTGCAAGAAGTAAAAAATAGCAATGACAGCATTAAGACTATCAATATAACAAATCTGGATTTCATATTTATCCCCTTATTTATCTTCAATTTTCTGAGTAACAACGGCCGGTCTCGTACTGTTTACTGTCTTCAAAAGCATTCCTGCTGAGCGTTTCAATCTCAACAGGGACAACTGATAGTTATATCTCGCATCAGACAATTGCCTTTCTGCGGTAACAAGAAGAGTATTTGCATCCATAACGTCTATGCTGTTTGCAAGACCGAACTCAAACTGCTTTGAGACTGCCTTATAATTGTCTGTTGCATACGCTGTCTGCGCTTCAAATTTTTCTGTGATCCCCTTCTGGGTTATAAGATCAAGATATGCATTCTCAACCTCTATATAAATGGTCTTTTTCTTGTCTTCGTAAATAAGCGCTGCCTGCCTAAACTTAGCCTCTGCCTCTTTCACCTCTGCCGCCCTCAATCCCCCTTCAAAAATCGGGATGCTTATCTTAATGCCTCCGTATGCGCTTTCCTTATTGAGAGTTGAAATTGCGGGATACTCATCCTTCTTCTGATAAACGCCTTCTATTGAAAGCGTGGGCCAGTAAGAGCCACGCGTATATTTAACCTGTTCTTCCCCTATTTTCTTCTGAAGCCCGAGGCTCTTAAGCTCCGCCCTTTCTGAAAGGGCAGTTTGTTTTAAAGATTCAAGCGGTTCTATTCCCTTGCTGTTTACTGAATGCTGACGGCTGTCTACAGTCTCTTTAATATCATAGCCCCTGCTAATCCCCGCAAGCCTTGCAAGAACAGCCATTGCAAGTTCCAATGCATTCTTCGCCTTTATCTCCTCCGATTGTGCGCCTGAGAGTTCTGCCTCAGCCCTGAGAAGAGCGGTCTTTGTCACCTCGCCGACTTTCAATCTTATATTTGCGGCGTCCCTGTGTTTTGTCAGCCTCACGACATTTGCCTTTGCAATATCCAATGCCTTCTTTGCCCTAAGGACTTCATAATACGAAACAGACACGCCAAGAAGATATTCCTCCTTAACTGCATGGAGATCGTATCTGTTTCTTTGAATATTCTCCTTTGAGATACCCAATCCGGCAACTTCTCTCCCGCTCAATGTAAAAGACTGGTCAAGCCTCAATCCCCACGATGCCGAATTATTCGGCTGAATCACAGAGCCCGAAGAAGAGTATTTATCGTTTGTATAGTCCGTATAATTCCAGAATGCAGAGAGCTTCGGAAGAAGCGCTGCCATTGCTTTATCCTTGCCCATCTCTGCAATAAACAGGTCCTCTTCTGATATTTTTATCCTCTCTGAGCGCTCAAGCGCAATCTTATAAAGGTCTTCGAGAGAATATGTTTCCGCTGCAAAGGCATTCTGGATATAAAAAAAAATTAAAAAGAGAGTTAACAGGAATGACAATGCTGTATAACCTAATGTCTCATGTCTTGGCTTCTGACTTCTCATTTCCCATCCCTCTTCAGGAGTCCGTTAAGTATCAGGCTGCCGCACTCCTCAGGTGAAAAAAGCGCATTAGGCTCTACCACAATACTCAAAACAAAACCTCTTATGACGCTGAAGATTATTTTGGCAGTCTCCCTTACATTTACCTTCCGGAATATGCCTGTTCGTATGCCACACCTGATAATATCCTCTATGATGCCTCTCTGCTTTTTGAAAAATTTTCTTTTCATCTCAAGACCGAACGTAAATCCAAGCTCTCTTCCCTGAAGGAGGATAAGCCCTTTATGTTTTTTTGCATAATCAAGGGTAACAGTCATGAAAGCATTTATCGCTTCGGCAGGGTCGGCAATATCTTTGACAGAGTCCATTGTCCTGCCGGCAAAATCATCCATCTTGCTTTTCATTAGAGTCAGATAAAGCTCATCCTTATTTTTGAAATGCAGATAGAGGCCGCCGATGCTTATTCCGGCGGCATTAGCGATCATCCTCATGCTTGCCTTAGAGTAGCCATACTCCGAGAACAACCTCAGCGCAGCATCGATAATCCTCTTTTTTGACTCTATACCTGAACGTTTGTTCATGTGAACTTATGTTCAGTTTATGGCAAAAAGTATTTTTCTGTCAAGAGATTTTTTAGGGGGCTAAGGAGGCAGGGGTTGGATTGAGGCAAGATTCACGGGTCTATCAGAATAGGGGCTGAAGTCGCAATGAAATGGAGCGGATAGCCCCGCATAAGAACTTGCAAGAGCTTAATATACCGTACTAACATCTGCACTTTTACAAAGGTAGTTTAATATTGCCGAAAGACAGACACAGCCTCCTTTGTTAACTGTATTTTCCATGATAACTATTTTCCCACGTCCATGCAGTCTTTATAATATATTCAAGGTCATCATATTTAGGCTGCCATCTGAGTTTCTGTTTTATTTTTGTGTTATCAGCAATCAAGATTGACGGGTCTCCTCCTCTTCTGCCGGTTTCCTCAACTTTAAAGTCAATGCCGGTTACTTTTTTAGCGGCAGCAATAACCTCTCGAACCGAATATCCGTGTCCATAGCCGCAATTAAAGACTTCACTCTTACCTTTGTCTAAGAGATATTCAAGCGCAAGAACGTGGGCATCCGCAATATCATCAACATGGATGTAATCCCTTATGCAAGTTCCGTCAGGCGTGGGATAATCAGTCCCGAAGACCTGCAACTTCTGAAATTCTCCCTTGGCTGTTTTTAGAGCCCTTGTAATCAAATGCGTTGATTCTTTGTATGCCTGCCCTATTCTACACCCGCCATCTGCGCCGGCAACATTAAAATACCTCAGCGATACATAATTGAAATCATTGTCCGCCAGATGCATATCTCTCAAAATCTTTTCTGCCATCATTTTTGATGAGCCATAGGGATTGACAGGAGACATTGGTGCGTTCTCGCCTACCGGCATTTTTTCAGCATTGCCATAAACAGCGGCAGTTGATGAAAAAATAAACTCTTTAACTCCACCTTCCTGCGCTGCCTTAAGAAGATTCAGGGTATTTACAGTATTATTTTGATAGTATTTAAGCGGTGATCTGACACTTTCAGGGACAACAATGGATGCGGCAAAATGCATAATGGCATCCGGCTTGAACTTGACAATTGTTTTCTTTAATGTTTCTTCGTCGGAAAGGTCAGCTATTATCAACTCGCCATATAAAACAGACCACTTATTACCAGTGGAAAGGTTGTCATATGTCAGAACCTCATAACCTGCCTCTCCCAATGCCTTCACAACATGGCTTCCGATATATCCCGCGCCGCCTGTAACAAAAATCCGTTTCATAATAATTTCTCTCGCTTACCGTCCTAATGTCGCAGATGTATTGTAACTTTTTCAACTTTTATTTTCTCTTATTTTCTTGTCCAGAAACTCTCGACAAGTCCGAATTGCCACTTGCCATTTTCCTTATATATTTTAAGCTCGGCAGGATATTCAGTTTTTTTGTACTGTAGAATTATAGTTGCCTTATTGTCCTTTATCTGTCCCATACTCCATACACTTTGCTCTAACACCGTAGCAGGTTCAAAATCCTTTACAAAAGCATTCCAGTAAATCAAAAATAAATCTCCTTTTTTGTCAAACTCTTCTCTTACCACTCCTTTGCCGATCTTTGCCTTTGTTTTATTAATGTCTTTATATACTTCGGAGATTATGGTATTTTTTGACTTGATAGTAAGGAGTTCCCATACATCAGCAAATCGTTTTTCCTTGAGGGCGATAAAAAACCCTTCTGCTGTGTTAAGTATTTCGTCTTTAATCTTATCTGCGTGGAGAGTAACTGTAGAAGATATAACAACAAAAAAAATGAAAATAATTATTAAGTTTTTTGAAAACATAATATCCATATGACTAAAAATAAAGAAGAGATTGCTTTAAAGCAATCTCTTCTTTATTTTTAAATTTATAATTTTAATGGTGTGTTGTTGTCGTTGCGCCACTCGTAGCGGCTGCAATTCCCCCTACAACTGCACCTGCAATAACTGCACCTGCCCCAACTGTGCCGGCTACGCCAAGAGTGGCTACTGTTCCCGCCATTGCGCCTGCCGTCATTGTGCCAGCCGCTGCAGTTACGCCAACAACTCCTGAGGCTGTAACTCCAGTCGCTATCCCTGCCGCCCCAAGACCTTTGGCTATGGCTGCCGGCGTGCCGACTATATATCCGCTGCCAAGCGCTGCAGGAATGGGAATGGCTACCTGCGTTGCCGTCACTGTTGCCGTTGACGCAATAGTTATGCCAGGTTGTGTTGTAAGAGCGGCAAGCTGGGCAGACGTCATGCTGACTTTTGTGCCATCAGCAAGAGTCATAACAGTTGCAGCAGCCTGACCAAAAACCATACAAGGGACAATTATATTAACCCAAAAAAAGAGAACCAGTCCTATTACAAAGAATCTTTTCATAATCAGACCTCCCACTAAATAGATTATTTACCTAATTAATACATCATTTTCCTATCTTTGTCAAGGAAAATTTTACTATTCCTGCCCATGTAGTCAAAGAGGGAATTATAATGCTCTATATCCTGTGCCACATCCCTTGTCCATGGGGACAGACTATAGCTATAAGCAGTCTTTGAATCAGTCCCCTTGAACAGCCTCATCGGAATCGTAACCATTATCCCCTTATCATGGTATCCCCTATTAAAGCTGTCTTTGAACATTGAGGTATCTGTAACGCTGTACCATACTGAAAGCACAACACCATTAATAAATTTCGATATTGTTATCTTTGAGCCTTTGTCCCCTGCCAGAAATTTTCCTGTCTTAAGGTCTATGGCTATCTCTTTTTCAGGTATGTTCAAACGCAAATTAAAGAAAGCTGTGCTGTAAATATCTTTTACATCATTGCCCTTTATCTGAAACGGATTGTCGGGTTCTCTCTTTTTTACAGCGCTGCCGCTTATGCCTGCAAAAAGCCGTCCCTTAAACAAAGGAACAGCGATCTCTCCGTCTAAACCGGCGTATTGAACTTCAAGGAATCCTGCGGATACCCTTCCGTACATGCCGTGCCGTATTTTATTTATCTGGTCAAACATGAGCCTGCCTAAAGATACTTTTTCTTTCTTGTAAAGAACAATGTCCGACCTCACCGGTATAGATAGCGGCTCATTTGCGGAAGTAACGTTATTTAGGGGATGGCCCTCTAGTCCGGCGATGAATGATGAACCTTTCCACGGATGATAGCTTATCCACCCGGACAAGCCAACCCTGTATTTTAAAAAGCCTGACGGGTCATTCAAAAATGTCTGCAATGAAGGCTTAAAGCCGTATCTGAATAATTTTATATGTTTCTTATGCGTATTCTCCGTGTCAGATACGTCGGTGTTGAGAGTCGAAAGATAAAGAAATTCATTAAGTGTTAATTTGTCCGCATACAAATCAATTATATCCTCTCGTGTAGTTGCAAGCTCAAACAGCGGGATACCGTTCTCTTTGAGGACAATATATATGTCTTGTATCTTTTCATTAGTTATTTCCATAACTATCCTGAGAATCACACCGAGCGCCTTTGTGCTAAAGTAATATTTATCATTCTGAGCCTCTATCCATAGCTCATCGTTTTTTACAGAAACCCCGATATCGCTGAACCCTGAACTGTATAATGCCGTTATTATTCTTTCCGACAATGGATTTAGCTTGCTCTCAGGCTTTTCTCTATATGGCAGGTCGTATATCGGTATCAGCGGTTTTCCGATATCAAAGTTCATTGAGAAGTTAATGCCAATCTTGTTTCCTCTCTGATAGCTTAGGTCTATCTCAGTCCATTTTAATGGCTTCCACCTGAAACCGAAATTATAATTTGAAGGCACAGGTTCATTAAAATATTTTGTTTTAGCAGGATCGTTAGTCTGCTTATGGTATTGAATCGGGCTATACTCCATCATCAAGGCGTATTTTTCAGAAGGGGCGAACTGAATACCCCAGAAAAACTGGGAATCAAGAAGCCATTGCTTCGTATCCTGAAACATTTCCACCCTGATCCCTTCGCCCTGTGACAGCAATGGTTTTTTGCCGAACCTGCCATTCCCGAATCCGAGCGTGAAGTCAAAAGGATAGATTTGTTTGCTGAATACCAGATACTGGGATGAATAAAGCCTTGTGCCGTGAGGATCCATAATCCCGAGCGAGACTGCCGGCATATATTTGCCCTCAGGAATGAATTGATACTTAAAATCTACTGCCTTGTCTTTATAATTGCCGTATTCTGAGCCGACAGAGCCTGAAAAACCCGGCACTCCCATTATTTCTATTATCCGGCCGTTTATCTCAAGCCCTCTTATTGGACTTAGCGTACCGTAATAATATCTATAGGGATTTATCTGGCTGTAGCCAACGCGATAACTGTTTTCCCTCATTACCCTTGCAGTGGGTATCTCCATGAGACCGGTGCCGCCCCAGTTGGAAGGATATGTAAAGGGCTCATCACCGGCAAAAACATATCCTGTAATAAAACATGTAAACAGCAAAACTGCAAGGCATCGCATTATGGGAACAGTACTAGAACCATACCCGCAGTTACTGCCATCTGCATGATGATTTGAGTTATATCCTTAATCTCTCTAAGCCAGGCAATGCGTTCCAGTTTTTCAGATACAATTATAGCATCCCCGGCTTCTATTTCTTTTATTTCTTCACCGAATGCGGTCATTTCCCATCTCGTTTTAAAAGAATTCCAGTTTACCATTCCCGTTGGGAGCTTTCTCGCAGAGCCGTCAACCTTCAAGACATAGACGTTATCCTTATCCGCATATCTCGAATAACTGCCTGACATCTCTATATAGTCCTTCCAGTCAAGTTTATCCGAATAAACAAGACTGCTGTGCGCCATTACAGCGCCTGATACATTAACAACATTATTTTTTACCGGTATAAAAAGGCTGTCTCCGTCTTCAAGCTCCATATCATATTCGCTGCCTTTCAGAAGCCTCAGATGCGCAAGCCTTATGGTCATCCTTCCCGTGGCTTTCAGTTTCCTCATAGATTCCACAAACTTTTGCTTGCTTTCAAGCTCAATCTTCCTTGCCTGCACTTCTTCCTGAGACAAGGAAGTTGACACCTGAACAGAACTCTCCGCAAGAAGCTCGCGCTCAAGCCTTAAAACCATTTCCTCAAGACTCTTCTGCTGAAGTTCTTTTACGCTGTTCCTTACAAACACGGCGCCTCTTAAATATGAGCTTTCCTTATAGCCTCCTGCCCTTTCAATAATAGATGAGAGCTTCTCACCCTTCTTGATTTTATATTTGCCCGGGAACACGATTTCTCCTGACATATTTACAAATTTTTCCACGCCCCAATCCTGTAGTTTTTTTACCGTCAGCCTGTCATACGGCCTTAAGAAAATATTATGCTCAGGGTCGCCCTGAAGAGCCTTTTTAAGATTTATTTTTTTGTGTTCAAGCGTGACTGTTTTTCCTTTTTCCAGAAATTGTGACGTTAGCTCAGCTTCATCCATGTACGCTGATTCAAAAACATTGCCTGCTTTAAAAATAAGGTCTTTAATTGTCATATGTTCCGTAAGTTGATAATCACCGGGTTTTGCCACACTGCCGTCTATAGACACAATCTTCCTGTAAACCTCTTCCCAAACAGAATGTATGATGATTCTGTCTTCATTCTGAAGGATTAGGTTTTCCGATGGATCCCCTGCCATTGCCTTTGCTACGTCAAAATAAATGGTTTTGTATTCCTTTCCTTTAGCTACCCGGATTATTTCACCTTTTTTAAAACTCGCATCCTTTGTCAGATCTCCCGCCTCAAGTATGGCATCCTTAACCCTGTAGTTTTGGATCAAGGGAATCTCTATCCCCCTGCTGCTTTTTTCAGCTTCAGTCCGCGCTTCTTCAATTGACAATTCCATCTTTTCTATCTCTAATATTGTTTTTCCATAGGCAGAGGGATCTTTGACGCTAAGCTCATTAGCTTTTAATTTCAGGTCATTGAGTTTAAGTCTCATGTCTTCAATCTTTATGCGCTTCTCAATGCTTTCGGCTTTGTTCTGTGTTGCTTTGTTCAAGGCTAATTTTCTTACTTCCCCTTCAATTGTCACATAGGGTTCATCTTTAAAAAACTGCTTGGGGAAAATATATATCTGATCCTGAGAAACAAGCTCTATGTTGTTCTCTTTATCATTATCAAAAATTACCATGCCAAGATTAAACGGTATCAATTCTATCTCCAGCGTAGGCAGCCCCAATCTCTTAATAAGAGCGTAATCAAGATATGTTTCTTTTAGCAGACCTGTCGAATCTTTTATAACATCCTTAACGCGCATTCCAGCCTTATATTCGTATCTGCCCGACATTTTGACATTGCCGTTTAAATAAATAACATTCATACTTTTTTCAACAATAGGGAAAACCTTTATAAGGTCTCCATCCTGAAGAATAAAATCTTTTGCCTTTGTAAGGTCTTTGTCATTAATATCAATAACAATCTGTCTTTCATTTTTGACTATCCTTTCAATCTGTATCTGCTGGGTATACGCAGTCGGTATTATCCCGCCAGCAAGCTCAAAAAGATTCTGAAGGTTCTTTTTATCATTCAATTCATAAATGGCAGGCCTTTTAACATTTCCTGCGATGCCCACAATCTGTTCTGTCACAGGCACAAATACAATATCGCCTGCCTGAAGCATCCTGTCTTTTGACTTGTCTCCTCTAAGAAGAAGTTCATAAAGGTCAAAAGTCGTTACAACCTTATCTTTTCTTCTTAACTCGATGTTTCGCATTGTGCCTATATCGGTCGGCCCTCCCGCTATCAGGAGCGCATCCGTGATTGTTGCAAAGGATCCTATCGTATATGCTCCAGGCATTCTGACATCTCCAAGAACAAATATGGGTATGCTCTTTAAAGCGCCCATTGTCACATTTATATTTGTGCCGACAATCTGCCCTGACTGCTGTATAAGATGTGTCGCCATCTTTTCAAATGTCATTCCTGCCACTTGGATGGGGCCTACATGGGGAATGGTAATATTACCATTTCTGTCAACAATCAGATTATATTGTGCATTTACCCTGCCCCATAACAAAATATTCACTTCATCACCGGTTCCTACAACATACTCCGAAGGTACGGGCACATCTTTTCTGTCCGTTATAACTTTGCCTGCCGCGTCCCTGAAAAATTCGTATCCGAACGGCTTTATATCCATCGGGATATCCTGATATTTACCGATAATCCTGTATCTGGCAAAAAGCGATTTTGCCTCCTCCTCGTAGGTAACCTGTTTTTCAGGAAACTTCTGCGGCTCTTTCTTTTGCGCCTCTTTCTTTCGCAACTCCTCTTTTCCTTTTAAAATATCTTCCGGTTTAAGTCCCTGAAATTCAGGCTTTGCCTTCAATGTCTCTATAGCCTCGGGGGTGAGCTCTTTTGGTTGTATTGTTTCCTGTACAGCTTTTTGCTGCTGGGGCGTTAATTGTTGTGTTGATCGCGGCTGGACAAGCGGCATAATAACCTGAGGAGATGTTGTGCCTGCCGGCTGCTGGGAATATACAGCAGCGCTAAAGATAAGATCTAATATGATTAATGAACATAAAAACCTTTTTAAAAATACCATTCTCTATCCTCCTACTAAGAATTTGTGTTATAAGATTTATATAAACGGGTTTTACCCGTTAAAGTTGGACAGGCGGGAGAACTCCATGTTTCCTGGGTCAATGAACCCTCAAAGGAGTCTGTTCCCTGCCTCCCATAGCCATAATAGGTTGATTGGGTCTTTGAACCCTTGTCATCATGGAGGATTGGCCGGGAGGCTTCACCTGCCTTGTCTGAATAACGTTTTACGGAGGTGCTGCTTTGAATCGTCTCTTTGTTGGTATTGATGTATCTAAGGATTCTTTTTCTGCTACAGGCATTGACCCCAAAGGCAAGGTCAGTTTTTCCCTGTCCGCTGCTATGGATAAAAGCGGCTTTTCTGAACTGATGAAAGCTATGGCATCCAGATGTAAAGACCTCTCTGCTGTCATGGCTGCTATGGAATCCACAGGCTGCTACCATATCAATCTGTTTTCCTTCCTGTCCTCCAAAGAGATTAATGCCGTTGTCATTAATCCTTTGTTGATCTCTAATTTTGCCAAGCTGTCTTTGCGTAAGACCAGGTACTGTCAACTATTTTGTGTAAATTTGATAAAGGGGCAAATTGGGCCGCACCTTTCCTGTAGGAGTTGATCTCCAGCTCAACTCCATTTTTAACGCTATAAATGCAAGAAGCCGATAACAGGCATTCTCTCCAGCTACTATCTCCATAGGCTTAGTTCTGCGCTTGAATTCCTTGTTCAGCCGCTCAATGATATTCGTTGTCCGTAATGATATCCATTCCTCTTTGGGAAACTTAAAGAACGTCAAACAGGCATCTATCGACTGAGTCAATGATTTCACCGCCGAGGGTATCTCTTTATCCCACTTCGTATAAAAGCTCTTATAGAATTCATCTGCCTTTTCCTTTGAAGACGCATAGAATATGGACCTCAGATCGTCTGCTACTGTCTTTTTCAACTTATTCGGAACCTTCGCCAATACATTCCGGGCGACATGCACCTGGCATCTCTGCACCTTTGCATTGCAAAACTCCTCTTCAAATACTTTCTCCAGGCCGGAAAGCCCATCTATAATCCCAAGCCTGACAGATTCGCCATCAAAGCCTCTACTTTTAAGATCCCTGAAAAACTCCCTCCAGTTCGTCGCTGATTCCTTGTCCCCGCTCTGCATGCCAAGCACGGCATAATTACAAAAAACGGTGTCCAGAAATAGCAAATTATTTTTTAATATCATATAGTTAGTATCATAATTATACAGCGAGGTAAATAATGACGAAAAAAATGCCGTTTCTGTGGGTCTCGGAAAACAAAAAAGATAGGAGTTATTGCCGGTGTTCAACGCTATCTTTGTCATGCCTGCGGAGGAAGTTTTCGTAATACCCGCAAACCATCTCGTCGTCGTTTTGCACTCTGGAGAGCTTTTCTACAAAATCGAGCCGTTGTTTCTCAGCTTGCTGAACACTATGGCCGCTCCGTTCATTGGATACGCAAAGAACTGCGCGCATATAGCTGATCTTCCCCTGTTTTCACGGACACTCCAGTTAAGTTAGGCTGCCATAGCCTCC
>JASEHP010000069.1 GCA_030018605.1 Thermodesulfovibrionales bacterium | reverse complement strand
TGTTTAGATCCATTGCACCATTTTAAAATGGTGCCAAAACTTTTACAATTACCTTCTTTTATATCGGATAAGTATAGTTCAATGGCAGCCCTGAGATTCTTTTCTACATCTGCAAGGTCTTCACCACGAGCAGAAATATTAAGTTCCAGACATATTGCAACATATTCAAGCCTGCTCTTACGGACTATTGCGGTATATTTTTTTCCATTAACTACCCTCCCGTATCTCTTGCTTTTCTACTATTATATTCATTTAATCAGAGATTGACAAGAAAAAGCTGGAAGGATAGAATTCACTGCTTAATAAAAAACTCTTATTTCGTCCCTGCAAACAGGTCTTTTAATTTTTCTTTAAACCCTTTTGAAACCTCATCTCCGTTAATCTTTGCAAATTCCTCAAGTATCTCTTTCTGTCTCTGGGTAAGGTGCTTCGGCACTTCTATATTAACAATTACAACCTGATCTCCGCGCTGATGGCCGCCGATTCTCGGCATCCCCTTGCCTTTAAGATGAAATGTCTTGCCTGAGGGTGTGCCCGAAGGAATTTTTAAATTCGTAACACCGTCAATGGTAGGCACTTCAATCTCAGCGCCAAGCGCAGCCTGCGGAAAAGAGACGGGAACTTTGCAGTATAAAGTCATGCCTTCGCGCTTAAAAAATGGATGCTCTTCAACACCGAGAAAGATATACAGGTCGCCAGGAGGCCCGCCGAACATCCCGAGTTCTCCTTCTCCCGACATCCTTAGCTTTGAGTCCGTATCAACGCCAGCAGGAATCCTGACGTTTATCTCCCTGTATTTTTTAACCCTGCCCTGTCCTTTGCATGGTTTGCACGGGTCTGTGATAATCCTGCCTTCGCCATTACATTTGCCGCATGTCTTGGAAACGCTGAAAAAGCCATGCTGGAATCTCACCTGCCCTGTGCCTTTGCAGTTAGGGCATGTTATCGGGGCTTTTCCTGCCGCAGCCCCAGTTCCTTTGCAGTCAGCGCAGTTTTCCCATCTCGGCACCTCAATAGTTTTTTCGGTTCCGAATGCAGCTTCCATCAGCGTTATGTCAAGGTCATATCTGAGGTCATTGCCCTTTGCAGACCTTTTTCTCCGCTGTCCTGTAAATGTGCCGAAAAAATCTCCAAAGATGTCCTCAAATACATCGCCAAACCCTGCCCCAAAAGGACTGAAACCCGCGCCAACTCCCTCTGCAGTTCCGAACCTGTCATAATTAGATTTTTTGTCAGGGTCGGAGAGACATGTGTAAGCCTCATTTATCTCTTTGAATTTTTCCTCGGACTCTTTATTGTCAGGGTTTCTGTCCGGATGGTGCTTCATAGCAAGCTGCCTGAAGGCTTTTTTTATGTCAGCCGCAGAAGCATCTCTTGATACGCCAAGGATTTCATAGTAGTCTTTTGCCATATAATAAAAGATAAAAGGGTTTGAGGTTTCAAGGGTTCCGGTAATTAAATCTCAGCGGTCACCTTGACCCCTTGGGCACTTGAACCCTATTGGGTTTTATTTTTTATCCTTATCTACATCCTCAAATTCAGCTTCAACAACATCTTCTTTCGGGGGTTTTGCGCCTGATGCGCCTGCTCCGGCGCCTGCTGCCTGCTGCGCTCCGGCCGCCTTATATATATGCTCTGCAAATTTGTGCGATACCTTCATAAGGCTTTCAACAGCAGACTTTATCTCAGGGGCATCAGCGCTTGAATCCTTTGCCTTCCTGCACTTTTCAAGGGCAGCCTCTACATCCTTCTTCTCGGATTCGCTTAATTTGTCTCCGTACTCCTTAAGGGATTTCTCCACGCTGTATATAAGAGTATCCGCCTCATTTCGCGCCTGTGCAAGATCTTTTTTCTTTTTGTCTTCATCTGCATGGGACTCGGCATCGCGCGTCATCTTCTTTACTTCCTCAGGGCTGAGCCCGCTTGAAGCTGTTATCCTTATTGACTGCTCTTTTTCTGTACCGAGGTCTTGGGCAGACACATGAAGTATGCCGTTCGCGTCAATATCAAAAGCTACTTCTATCTGCGGAATTCCCCTCGGCGCAGGCGGAATGCCTATTAGCTCAAAGTTTCCGAGCAGCTTATTATCCGACGCCATCTCCCTTTCTCCCTGACATATCTTGATTGTAACGGCAGGCTGGTTATCGGATGCAGTTGAGAAGGTCTGGCTCTTTTTTGTCGGGATTGTAGTATTCCTTTCTATTATCTTAGTGAATATTCCGCCGAGCGTTTCAATGCCGAGAGACAGAGGAGTAACATCAAGCAAAAGAACCTCTTTGACGTCTCCTTTCAGCACTGCGCCCTGTATTGCCGCTCCGACAGCAACAACCTCATCCGGGTTAACAGTCTTGTTCGGCTCCTTGCCGAACAAGCCCTGAACAGTTTGCTGAACCTTTGGCGTTCTTGTCTGTCCTCCAACAAGAAGAACTTCATCTATATTTGAAGCGGATAAATTTGCATCGTTAAGCGCATTCTTGCAAGGCCCTGTTGTATTATCTATGAGATCTCCGGTAAGCTGCTCAAATTTCGCCCTTGAAACTTTCATCAAAAGGTGTTTCGGGCCTGTTGCGTCCGCTGTAACAAACGGAAGGTTTATCTCTGTTTCCATTGCAGTTGAAAGTTCAATCTTCGCCCTTTCCGCAGCTTCCTTAAGCCTCTGCAACGCCATCTTATCGTGCTTGAGGTCAATGCCCTGATCTTTCTTGAACTCTTCCACCATCCAGTCAATAATCTTGATGTCAAAATCATCTCCGCCGAGATATGTATCGCCGTTTGTGGACTTAACCTCAATTACACCTTCGCCTATCTCAAGAATGGATACGTCAAATGTGCCGCCGCCCAAATCATATACGGCAATCTTTTCCTCTTTTTTCTTATCCATGCCGTAAGCTAAAGAGGCGGCTGTCGGTTCGTTGATTATCCTCAGGACATTAAGCCCGGCAATCTTTCCAGCATCCTTAGTAGCCTGTCTCTGACTGTCGTCAAAGTATGCAGGCACCGTTATGACGGCATCATTTACAGTTTCTCCGAGATAATCTTCGGCAGCCTGCTTGAGTTTCTGGAGTATCATCGCCGATATTTCAGGCGGAGAATACTTCTTGCCTCTTATCTCAACATGAGCGTCTCCATTAGACGCTTCCACTATTTTATAGGGCAGTCTTTTTCTCGCGTATTCCACTTCAGGCGTGTTGTATTTTCTTCCCATCAGTCTCTTTATTGAAAATATCGTGTTTTCAGGATTTGTAATAGCCTGCCTTTTTGCTATCTGTCCTACAAGCCTCTCGCCTTTTTCAGTAAAAGCAACTACAGAAGGCGTTGTTCTCATTCCATCCTGATTCGGGATAACGACAGACTCTCTGCCCTGGACAACTGCAACAACAGAATTCGTTGTGCCAAGGTCTATTCCTATTGCCTTTGCCATTTTTATTTCTCCTCCTCTATTTTTTCTTCTTTATTTTCTCTTTCTTCGCTAACGGCTGATAGCTGATTGCTCTCAGCAGGCTTTTTCGATACAGCAACCAATGACGGCCTTAATACCTTCTCTCTGAACATATACCCCTTTCTGAATTCTTCCACAACCATATTTTCATCAATATCATCTCTTTCTATCTGAGTCATCGCATGATGCAGCGAAGGGTCAAACATTTTGTCTGATGCGTCAATCGGCGAGAGTCCGAATTTATCAATGACCCTGAGAAACTCTTTAAGGGTAATCTCCACTCCCTGCGCAAGCCCTGCTGCCGTATCATTTGACGAGTGCTTCATAGCCATCTCAAGGTTATCAATAACAGGAAGCAGTTCATACAGCAAGGATTCATTACCGTATTTTATTAATTCTTCCCTGTCTCTCGCGATCCGCTTCTTGTAATTATCAAATTCAGCGTACAATCTCAGATACCTGTCTTTCTCCTGCCCGAGTTCCTCTTCAAGATTCCTCTCTATTTTCCCGGCTTCCGGAGCGGCGCTTTCGGGCGTCTCTGCCGCAATACAACGCTCAGCCTCTTCCTGTCCGCTATGGTCGCCTTTGGTGCTGCCGGAGGCGTGTAACCATAGGGCGGATGCCTCAGGCGCAGGAAACTCCTCCGCCTGAGGCGGATGAGAATTATCCTCTGCTATATTTTCCTCTATCTTTTTCTTAGCTTTATGTCTCACTTATTTCCCCTCTCTACGAGCCATCGGCAATCACCTTTGTTATGAACCTTGAAACTATATCAACCATAGCTATGGTCTTTGAGTAATCCATTCGTGTCGGACCGATTACACCGACACTGCCGACAGGCATGCTGCCTTCTTTGTAAGTTGCCGCTACAATGCTGAATCCTTTCATCCCTGCCAGAGAATTTTCAGAACCTATTACGACCTGAACTTCGTCTTTGGCGGATTCTGAAAACTTATCAAGCAGCTTTATAATCAGGTGTTTATCCTCCATTGCCCTTGAAATCTCTTTTATCTTTTCAACATCCGAAAAATCAGGCAGTCCAAGAACTTCTGTAAATCCTGAGATAAATATATTCCCGTAAGGAGACGAGAGCACCTCCCTGCATATCCTTATTGCCCTTGAGATAAGGGTGTCGCACAATATCTTTTCCTCGGACATTTCCCTTACTATTTTTGTCCGGATCTCGTTAAGGTTATACCCGTAAAACTCAGAATTAAGGTATGAGGCTATTCTGTTAAGGTCGCGCTGCGTCAAATCAAAATCAACATCCACAACCTTATTCCTTACCAGCCCTTCATCCGTAAAAAGCACGGTCACTACATGGTTTCTTCTGTGTTTTAACAGCTTAATCCTGTTAAATGTCGCTGAACCTGCCTTGGGAGAAAGCGCCACTCCGAGGTAATGTGAAAAATTGGACAGCCTCTTTGTTGTCTCGCTGAGCAGGATGTCTATATCGTTTTTAATGGACTCAAGCTCTCTCGTAATCTCATAGAAAAATGCCCTGTTATCACACTGATGTTCATGAGAACACAGGTAATCAACATAAAATCTGTAACCTTTATCCGTAGGCACCCTCCCCGCAGAGGTGTGCGGCTGCCTGAGAAACCCCATCTCTTCAAGGTCAAACATTATATTTCTTATGGAAGCAGGTGAAAGGCTGAAGGCATACTTCTTTGTGATAAACCTTGACCCCACGGGGTCCGGATTATTTATATAGCTCTGAACTATCGCACAGAGCACTTCTTTGTCTCTTTCATTAAGCATATCTGATACCTCACGCCAATTAGCACTCTCAACGTGTGAGTGCTAATAATTTAACAACAAAGCGTTTTCTGTGTCAAGATGGGGGCATATTACCATTCAAGCTTCCTCTGCATAAGCCTCTCATACATGCCCTTTGGAAGAAATGCCTGTTGGTGTATCTCATCAGTGTAGTATTTTGTATTTATCTCAAACTTTTTCCTCATATCACGAGGGGAAAGGCATTTTGAAGCAACAGAGAATGTCCACCAGTTGCCGGCATAAGTTGCAATCGGAGCAGTGTATATGTCAACAACAGGGAACACTGCCTTCATCGTCTCCTGTACCTCTATGACAATGTCCTTATGAAAATGGAGCGATTCCGACAGGGTCACATAAAACCCGTTTTCGGTAAGGCAGTTTTTGATGGCAGTAAAGAATTCCTTGGTGAAAAGGCTTGTGGCAAAACCGACTATATCAGTTGAATCAACTATAACAGCGTCAATGTCGGCATCCCGCCCTTTTATAAATTCGGCTCCGTCCATGCATTTTATCTCCACACGCGGATCACCAACATCACAGGCAACCGTTGGGAAGAACTTTCTGGATACGTTTATCACCTCTTCGTCTATCTCAATAAAATATACTTTTTCCACTGTCTTATGTTTCAGGACTTCCCTGATAGCGCCACCGTCTCCGCCGCCTATAACAATCACCTTCTTCGGGGCCGGATGCGCATGAAGCACGACATGCGTAAGCATTTCATGGTAGAAAAATTCATCCCTTTCGGTTATCTGCACTACACCGTCAAGGATAAGCATCTTGCCGAAATGAGGATTACGGATAACCATAATCTCCTGAAACTTGCTTTTCCCGTTATAGAGAATATTTTCAACCTCATAGGTATACTGAATAGGCGCATACGGATCTTTTTCATAAAACCGTATCATCGTTTTCCTCCCGGAGTGTCTTCATTATTAAGATAAAAAAACTCTGCTGTATTGATAAGCAGGGTTGTTTTGAGAGACTTTCGAGATTTTTCGGTAACGGCTCTTAACGAAATGCAGCGGCCACATCCTCGACTGTCTGAGCGCAGCGAGTTTTGAGGATGTAGCGGAATGAGTTTAGAACTGTCGAAAAATCTCGCAGGAAACGAAAGGCAGCCCTGCTTATCATAAATGAAATGAGCGACAATATTATGTCGTGTTTGTTTCATTTCCATAGATCATATCAAAATCGTCTTTGGTATTGAAAACCCGTTAAACTCCGAAGCGTAGGATATCGTATAGGCCCCGCCTGAAAGTATAAGAATAAGCTCGCCTGTTTCAGGCTCAGGCAGGCCTACATTCTTGTCAATAACATCAAAACTGTCACAGCTCGGGCCTGCAATTGTCCATTTTTTCTTATGCCTTGCCTGCCTTGAGGTTTCAACAATATAACTGTATTTTATTCCGCCGACGCTCTCCATAAGGCCGTTAAACACTCCGACGTCAATATAAAGCCAGTTATCGTCTCCCCTGTTCGCCTTGCCGATTACAGAGGTAACAAATATCCCCGCATCTCCTACAACAGCCCTGCCCGGCTCTATAAATATCCTCACATCCCGCGGGAATTTCTCACGGATGAGCCTGTCCACGTTTTTTTCTATGGCGTCAACATCAACAACATTTTTTGTGTATTTTATCGGATAGCCTCCTCCGATGTTCAGCAGGCTGAGCCTTATGCCTTTCTCTTCAGCGATATCCCATAAAGCCCTTGCCTTATCCAGAGCGCTGTTCCAGTTGTAAATATTTGTGCATTGAGAACCAACGTGAAAGGTGACACCGACAGGGTTAAGCCCCTTCTCTTTCGCATAAAGAAGCAGTTCGGCAGCTTTATCAATCTCAACCCCGAATTTTTTGCTTAGAGGCCATTCGCTTCCTTCATTGGGAACAGAAAGCCGGACATAGACATTGCAACCCGGCAGCAATTTCACCATTTTATCCACTTCATCCTCGGAATCATACGCAAAATAGTTGACGCCGTATGATGCCGCCATTTTCAAAAACTTAAAAGTCTTGACCGGATTGCTTGATATTATTCTTTCAGGCTCCACGCCTATTGACGAAAGCAGCTTCAACTCGCCCTCTGAGGCAATCTCAAAACCCATACCAAGTTTATCCGCAAGCTTGATTACTTCAATATCGGGGTTTGCCTTAACAGCATAAAAGACCGTTGAATTCCGTATGTTCTGCCCTATAAGAGAGGCTTTTTCTTTTACTTTCTCCCTGTCCATGAGAAGAAACGGCGTTTCAATATTTTTCCTGTCAAGGTATTTCAGCGCCTTAAACAGCGTGCTCTTGGAAACAATATCCGTATGGTATTTTTCTACTTTAAAGGTCCTCGGCATGCAATTCATTATAAAACATATTTCAGCTTTTTATACAATTATTTTTCGGTATTCTTACTGATAAATCCAGCAGGTTTTTATTTTATCACTGAAAAAGTTACGATACATATGCGACGTTAAGGAGTAATGGATCATTATGC
>JASEHP010000068.1 GCA_030018605.1 Thermodesulfovibrionales bacterium | reverse complement strand
AACCCTTGAGAATAAAGCCCTGATGAGATTTTACAGAAAAGACTTGACAATGCCGCCTTAAGGCAGGCACAATAACCCGTACAAAGACAGCATAGAAAAAATAGCAGAATCTTACTATAGGATTGCCCGGAAATTTGAAGCCCAAAGAGGATTCCGCAATGCTGCAAAAAATTATGTAGATGCCAATATGACAATGAAGGGATATAAAGACGCTCTTAATAAGGCGGCTGATTTGTATTATTCGCTGGGAAACTATTTTCTTTCAAAACAGCTCTGCAGGAACGCGTGGAGCGATTTTAATGAAGTTACAAAAATTAAGCCTGACTTCAAGAATGTAAATGAAAAAATAAAAGAAGCTGAGACTTGTTCGGTTACTAAAATTGCCTTTATAAAATTTGACAACCCTACAGGCAAGAACATCGCCGGCGCATCAATGGGCGATCTTATTTTTGATGAGATTAAATCAAGCCTGCAGAAAAGGGCAAGTCAATTCATACGTGTTATGGACAGGGAAGAACTGGAGACCATACTGAGCGAACAAAAATTAGGCATGTCCGGCATTACCGATGAATACGCAACATTTAAGAGGCTTAAGGGCGTTCATTACCTGATATTTGGAAAACTTTCGCAGGTTTATTTTAATAAGCCGGTGCAAAAACAGGAAAGCAGGCAGACCACAGGCAAGGAGCCTTATTCCTGCACACAGTACGATAAAAAAGGCAGGCCATACGAACTCATTTGCTATAGGAATGTGAATGTTCATTTTAAGCAGATCTCTGCAAATATCGGCGTATCGCTTACCGGTTCGATGAAAGTTCTTGGTGTTTCAAGCGGAGAACAGGTTATTTATCACAATATAAACGTCAAAAAGGAAGACAGTGTTACATATGCCGCAGACTTCAGCAGAGATATTTCTCAGGTAAAAGTTGGCTCTGAGATTACAACGCTCGCAGATGCAAGAAGGGATTTAACAGGCGAGGATAGTCTTACGAGAGAGGTTGTGAATGACATTGCGAATGATATGATCAGGCAGATTCTTGATAAAATTGACCGTCCAACATCTGTCAGTGATCCTGTTGAACTAAAGGTAGAAAGTGAGACGCCCAAAATAGCCGAAAAAGAAATATTACAGCCGGTAGACGATAAGCTTTTAAAAAAGAAAAGTTCAGGGAAAAAGAGATAGGGGAGACTAAAAGGGGACGACCCAATACTATCCAGTACTGTTCGCTCTGGACAATGTAAACGGAGGAAATATGAAGATAAGAATATTTATTGTATTATTGATTTTATTTACTGCAGGGATGGCTTCTGCACAGGATGCCACGCCTTCACAAGTTGATGCGAGGTTTCAAACAGCAAATCAATGGCTGAAACAGAATAATCTATCCATAACGACATCCCCTGACTAGGCATCTTTGAACGGCTATATCCTTGTTGCAGGGAAAGGCTTTGCCCCTCTCACTGCGAGGACAGGGGAACAGAAGCAGCTGATAGCCCAAAGAGTAGCTATTGCAATAGCGAATCGCCAGCTTGCAGAGATGATTGAAAAGGTTTTAGTTGCGGGCGGAAAGAATGAAGGGTTTGTGAAGGAAGCTGTGAAGGAAGCAAAGGTGATTTATAAGGACTACAATGAGCAGGAAGAAGTAGCCCTTGTTTTTGTGAAGATTGAATTGTTTTTAATTCGTGGTTTAGTCAGATAGCGATGTGAAGATTATTGAGATTCAATCTCGATAGATTCTTCCGAACTGCTGACCATTCAAACGGAGGAGATGTGGAGGAATGGTGGGGAAGTGAGGGTTAAACCTTCATAATCCATTAAAGAAATCTGCCTGCCATGTTGATTGTAGCAACAAAAGAGAAGGTAGATTTTCTATCAGATAAAAAAGCGGATGAGGTTACAATCACGGACCTTATGAAAGAGCTGTCCGAACTTGATGCCTCTTCATGGACAGAAAAGACAGTGGGTTATGAAGTGAGGAAGTAGATTTCGGATAGCTTGAACAAAAGATGATGACGTAAATAGATTTTGCTTAATTGACAGTTATAGATTTTTTCTGTTATGTTTTATGAATGAAAAAATATATTTTCCTCCTGTTTTTTTTCATTTGCACTCTTTTTATCAGACATGCTTACGGATTTGATATAAAGGGCCTCCAGCCGGTTGCGCCTTATGGAGTTTTTTCAACATTCAGCGCTGAGAGTCTAAAGAAGGGGAAGTATGCATTTGGCGCCGGAGTTGAAAAAACAGGCGGGCCTGGTTTTTTCAGGTATCTCTTCCAGTATGCGCACGGTATAAATGACAGAATAGAATTTACAGCTGCTGTCCCGTATGTCGACAAATGGGAAAATATTAAATCCGGGTTTGAAGACATTGCTTTGGGCGTAAAACACAGATTTGTCGATGAGGCTAAATATATGCCTTCCGTGGCTTACATGGTCAATGCCTCTCTGCCGTCAGGGAAAGAAGTTTTCAGCACAGACGGGAGGGCAGGCGCTGGTATTATTGTCACCAAGAGAGTAGGGCCTGTAAGCGGACATGCTAATATATTTTATGAGAAGGTCGGCTCATCAAAACTTGAGGATGAGGTAAGCTTTGCGGTAGGGTCTGATTTTTCGGCTGCGCATGATTTTAAGATACTTGCCGAGGTATACGGAAAAAAAAGCCATTATTCGGACAGCATTGACAGCATTGAGGGGAGATTCGGCTATAGGTTTATGACAACTGATTATCTTTATACAACAATAGGAATCGGAACTGATTTTAAGAACAGAAATCCTGAATACAGGCTTATGCTTTCAATAACAGCAATTCTCCCAGTTGAAAAGAAAACGATAAAGAAGGTATATGAGGAGGATAAATGATTAACAGGGTCAAAATAGAGGCGAACGGCAGCCGGATTAATTCAACGGAAGAATATCAAGGACATGAAATCCGGCGAAAGACTTTTAACGCTTCTTAAACGAGGCAACAGTTATCTGTACCGCAGCATCAGGATGAGGGAATAATGTTTGATATCGGAATGCAGGAACTTATACTTATTTTTATAGTTGCTTTACTGGTTTTCGGCCCTAAGAGGCTTCCTGAACTCGGCAGGACAATAGGCAAAGGAATGGCTGAACTTAAGAAGGCGATGTACGACATTAAGGAGCAGATGGACTCTGAACTCCATGATATAAAAGAACCGCTGTCGAGCGTTAAGGAAGAGATAGACTCTGAAATCCGTGATATAAAAGATCCGCTGTCCCATCTGGATGTTACCGGCAAAACCGGAAAAGAGGCAGCTACAGCTAAAGATTCAAAAGAGAAAGGGGCAGAGTGAATGTTGAGAGAGTACAGTTTTCAAACACTTAAACTCTCTGCTCATGCGTGGTGAGGGATATGGAAAGCGAAAAAATGTCCCTTACAGAACATCTCGGTGACCTCAGAAAGAGAATTACCATATCCCTGACTACCTTGCTAATAGCTTTTATCGCTGCATTTAACTATTCCGAAGAACTTTTCAGGGCCGTAATGTTTCCGCTCAAATACAGCCTGTCCTTTTCCATGAAAAATCCTTTTATAAACATAACCCCTCAGGAAAAACTTTCCCAGACTACGAAGCTTGTATTTCTTGCGCCTGCCGAGGCTTTCTGGATGAGCATGAAAGTATCATTTGTAGCCGCTCTGGTACTCGCCTTGCCTGTAATATTTCACCAGTTCTGGAAGTTTATATCGCCGGGCCTTCTTGCGAGGGAAAAGAAATATGTGTTCCCATTTGTCATCTCGGCAACAGGCCTCTTTATTGCCGGCGCTCTTTTTTGTTTTTTCATGGTGCTGCCTTTTGCAATGGGCTTTCTTTTAACCTATAAGTTAGGCGATGTTCTGATGCCTATGCTGTCGGTGGGGCAGTACGTGGATTTCTGCCTCAAATTCATACTTGCATTCGGAGCTGTTTTTGAACTGCCTATTATAATAATCTTTCTTACCCGCATGGGTATCGTAACTACGAAGACACTCGCAAAAAACAGAAAATATGCCGTGTTAGTCGCCTTTGTCTTGGCTGCCATGCTCACTCCAACGCCTGATATATTTAATCAGACCCTGATGGCTATTCCTATCATTATCCTTTACGAAGTCGGTATTTTTGTATCATGGGTATTTGTAAGGAAAAAGACAGCGGATGCCGGTTAGCAGCATAAGAGGAAAGAGCCTTAAGGCCGTGGCGTATGATATAGCCGACGGCTATGTTACGGTTAATCCGTTGTTCCTCAAACCGCTGGATGCTGACTCCCTTACGGGGCTGTATCACGAGATAATGCAGGTGCAGATAGCTATAAGGGGAGAGAAAGTTGTTCTAAGCGATCAGCCGTCTCTCAGGACAAGGAATGTGCGGCTGCAAAGACTGTATTCATCATTGATGATAATCAAGAACTTTGCGAGAGAACGAAGGATAGTGATGGTATAGCATGGAATTGCCTGATGACATAAAAGCGGCAAGAGAAATAGTCCAGGCGCTTCTTAAGGCCAAGAAGACGTTCAGGATGTATCCTGAGACGAATCCGATGTATGCCAGGACGATAGAGGATACTCATGCGAAATTCAGAAACTTTTTTGATTACAGAGACGAATTGACATTCAAGATAAAGCAGAATGAGATATTCTGCGATTCCGAGCAGATATATTCCAACCCCCAGAAAGAAGACAATATCGCGCTTTTTTTCTTTAAGGACGGCTTAAGAGAAATAACTTTCAAGAAGGGATTTTCCGTGAAGGAACTTGAGGATTTCCTGAAAATTCTTACGGTTGATTATGACAGGGAAGTTCTTGACGATGATGTAGTGACGCTTCTATGGGAGAGAGATTTCCAGAACGTGAGGCATGTTGTTGACGAGGTGTTTCTTACTGAAGATGAGGGTTATGAGAATGAGGCGGTAAGTGAGATACAGGATAAAACAGCAGGCGCCGACGAACTGACAAGGGCATACGAGGATTCATTTAACGAAGAAGCCGTCAAAGATGCAGTGATAGTCCCTCTGACGGATAAGGACCTTCATACTGTTGTGAAGGAGATAGACAAGGATGTTCATGACAAAACAGGCAAGCTTATCACAATTATTTTCGAAATGCTTTATCAGGCTGAGAATAAAAGTGAATACGAAGATGTAGCGCATTTCCTGAACAGCATTATAGAGTTTTCAATAACACATGGCGATCTGGAGACAGCGCTGCATATTCTAAGGAAAACAAGAGAGGTTATCGGTGTTTCATCCATTGCCGATGACGCCAGGAAAAATCTGAATATGGTTTTTTCTTTTCTGGGATTTGATGCCACAATAAAACTGCTTGGCGAATTGCTTGACAGCGGAGTTGAGATAAACGAAAAGGTCTGGGATGAATATGTGGCATTTCTTGATAAAAATGCGATTCAGCCGTTTATAACAATACTTGGAGAGCTCAAGAGTATTCCCGCAAGAAAGAATGTTATTAATGCCTTAATATCTTTAGGAAGAAAAGACATACAGAGCATTGCAAAGGGACTTTACGATTCGAGGTGGTATGTTGTCAGGAATATTATCTATATACTCGGAAAGATAGGCGACAAGGCTGCTGTGGATTATCTCCTTAAGACAGTAAATCACAGCGATATAAGAGTCAGAAAGGAGGGAATAAAGGCTCTGGGGGAACTCGGCGCCCCGAGAGTGTTCCCGGCGCTAAGGGAGTGCCTTAACGATCCCGATATTCAAATAAAGACTGCTGCTGTGCACGCTCTGGGCAATATCCGTTCAACGGCGGCTAAAAACATAATACTCCAGAGAATGACAGCTGCAACTTTCGTAAAGGTGGAGTTTAGCGAGAGAAAAGAATTCTACGAGGTTCTTGCTCATTGGAAAGACGATGATATAGTGGAATTTTTGATGAAAACCTTGAAGAAAAAATCTTTTTTTAGGAGCGCATTGAATGATGAAAACAGGGCATGCGCAGCATACTGTCTCGGATTGATTGGAAACAAAGATGCGCTGCCGTTGCTGCATAAGGCAAAGGAGTCAAAAAATAAGCTCCTGAGAGAACATGTTTATTCTGCAATTAAAAGGATAGAGCATGGCCAGTAAGGAAATCAGGGAAGAGGCATTTAACAAGGCAAAAGATATAGTAAACCAACTTGCGGTTATTATAAGGACCGCCGCTATACATGACACCGGCAATATTGCCGTGACTACAGCGATAGATAAGTTTATTGCGATTGTAAACCCCTTAATTTTATCTGAAGGAGAACTGGTTCTTGAACTCGGGGGCGAGTTTTTCTACCTTAACGAAGCAAGGATAAGATACCCTCTGGAATATCTGCCTAATTTTGATTTTCTCGTGCGGGAATTTAAGAGGAGAGGACTTGGCAGTATTATATTCAGGGATGCCTTGAAATCCGAAGATGTGCAGAGTTTTTTAAGGGCATTCATAGCTTCAGCTTCCTCTCTTGAGTCTTTTGAGGCGCTTGCAGAAGAGATTGTGGATGTCAGCAGTTTAGGAGTCAGCAGGCTAAGGAAGATACGAGATGAAGAAAAAACCGAGGGCAGTTCTGATGTCCGGAAAATGGTAAAGAAATCATATTTTAACGCTGTTTCATATACCAGGGGTGTTGTAAGCAAGATCAAATCAGGTGAAAAGGTAAACATAAAAAAGGTGAAGAGAGTAGTAGAGTCTATGGTAGACCTAATACTTGAAGAAGAGCATCTGCTCCTCGGCATGACTGCTATTAAAGATTATGATGAGTATACATATCACCATTCGGTTAATGTAAGCATACTCGCCGTAGCGCTCGCGCAGAGACTCGGTCTGAACAAGAGGGCGCTGACAGAACTTGGACTTGTTGCGCTGTTTCATGATATAGGCAAAATAGGAATACCCATCGAGGTGTTGAATAAACCGACCAGTTTTACCGATGATGAATGGCACATGGTGCAAAAACACCCATTCTGGGGCGTGAGGGCTATACTGAAAATGAGGGGTATTGATGCTACAGTAGCAAGGGCAGCTATTGTTGCATTTGAGCACCACATGTACCATGACCTTTCAGGGTATCCTAAAACAAAGGAGTCGTTTGAATTGGATTTCTATTCAAAGATTATAAGCTTAGCTGACCAGTATGATGCGATGACAGCAGCACGGGTTTATTCAAGGATTCCGCTGCCTCCTGACAGGGCGCTGAGCATTATGATGGAGAGGGCGGGGACGCAGCTTGATCCGATTCTCTTTAAATTTTTCATTAATATGATAGGTGTATTTCCTGTAGGGACTCTCGTTATGCTTGATACAAGAGAACTCGGACTCGTCTATCAGAGCAATACTGTTTTTTTAGACAGGCCCAAGGTTCTTGTTATCATTAACAGCAAAGGAGAAAGGGGAGAGGGGTATATTGTTGATCTCACAGAAAAAGCCCCTGATGGAAAATTTCTGAGAACTATTGTTAAGACAATGGACCCTAATAAATACAGGATTAATCTCGCCGAATATTTGCTCTGATTCTTGCCTAAATTCTTTAGTGTGCCTTCCATAATGATATACATTATACAGATAATTAATTACACGCTGTCATTCCTGATGTGGATGATAATTGGAAGGATGCTGCTCACCCTTATCATTGGAAACAGGCAGAATATTCTGACGGGTTTATTTATAAAAATAACAGAGCCGGTTTATTGGGTTACAAAAAAGGTTTTGCCTTTTGCAAATGGAAGGTATATACCGTGGCTTTCTATTTTATTGATACCCACATTCAACCTCGAAGTGCAACACAAGAAGAAGCGACTTCAAGTGGTGTTT